>JAGHBZ010000430.1 GCA_021160705.1 Candidatus Sumerlaeota bacterium | reverse complement strand
CCTGATGCTCGACGCCGTGAAAAACATCCATCAACTCGCTGAGGTGCCGTTAGCGGATGCATTGCGAATGGCGTCCCTTACACCCGCTCAGTCGCTTGGTTTGAGCGACACTGGCGAATTAAGCAAATCGAAACGGGGTAATCTGATTCTATTTGATGCTGACTTTACTTTGCGGTATGTCATCTATGAAGGGTTTATAATCTATGCTCGCTAAGATGTCGTTCAGGGAAAAACGACTTTTTTAAATTTGAGCCAACTTTATCACAATTTGTACAAATTCTCATCAGCAGGAGGCAAGAATGAAACGTAAATACACTGCCCACGTCATCTCAGGGACTCACTGGGATAGAGAATGGCGTTTTACAGTGGAGCAATCAAAACTACGACTGGCGGATTTGCTGGATAATCTAATTGAGCTTATGGAGAAAAACCCGAACTACAAATATTTTCTTCTGGATGGCGGGACGGTCATCTTAGAAGATTATCAATCAGTTCGCCCGCAAAACATTCAGCGTCTGGCACGCCTGATTAAAGATGGCAGGATTCAGGTCGTCAATTTTTACACGCTCCCGGATATGTTCATTGTGGCGCCTGAGGCTATTATACGGAATCTCTTGATTGGACAAAAAATCTCACAGCCTTATGGTGGGAGTATGAAATTCGGTTATACTGCTACCTCTTATGGGCAGACCTCACAACTACCTCAGATATATCGTGGATTTGGGATTGATACAGTAATGTTTTATCGCGGGACGAATAAATATATGCCACCGTGCTTTATCTGGGAGGGAGCTGACGGGTCACGGCTGTTAGGGTTTAGATGCTTTGATATTGTTACCCGAACGAATTGGTTCTTTTATGTTCATCAACCACTGGTTCTGAATAAACCACCCAGAAGCCTGGAGTATGAATTTCAACTTAATGAGCACCCTGTTCACCCTGCTGATGAATATGGATATAAGCAGGATTTTCATCTTCTAAAGGAACGATTTGAGTTCAAAAAAGATAAAAAGTCGTTGATGAAGGCATTTAAACTCTTTATGGAAGTCAGCGAACCAGAGGCGATTGGGTCGCATATTCTGGCACTGAATATGGAAGATAACCAGAAACCCTTTGCCCTGCTACCTGAGATGATTGAGGCAATGAATTCTGTGCAGGATGAGGTAGTTTTTATTCAGGATAACCTTGATGCCTACGCTGAGGAAATTAAAAGAGATATTAATGAAGAGCATCTTCAGGTAGTGAGAGGTGAGATTAGACGAACCGCTGTAGAGGAGGGGTTTAATGCACTGTTGGGGGCAGTACTCTCCTCAAGGGTAAATATTAAATTGCTAAACGAACGAGCAGAGACAGAATTAATCCTCCTGGCAGAACCACTGGCATCACTGGCAACGATTTATGGTGCGCAATATCCTCGTATCAATTTTGAACGAGCCTGGAAATCTCTCCTGCATAATCACGCTCATGATAGCATCTGTGGTGCAGCAATAGAGCAGGCTCATAAAGATATGCTTTATCGGTTTTCGGAAACACGATTGATTTGCTCTGAAGTGAGACGGCGTTCTATTGAACATCTGTGGAAACAGATTAACTTCGCAAAAACCGAAAAAGGCGAATTTACACTGACATTTTTTAATACCCTACCCTGTGAGCGAGCAGAGGTCGTACCGGTAATTTTTGACCTCCCGTTGAATTTGAAGTTTCAGCATTTCGACATCCTTGACTTAAAAGGAGAAAAAGTCCCTTATGAGATTGTCTGGGCTGAAACAATAGATATGCGATGCGAACGCGAACTGGACACTAACGCAATTACGTTCCCTGCGAAACGTCATTATTTGCTTGTGCCGGTGAAAGTACCTCCCTGCGGGTATAGCTCCTATATTGTGAGAGTGCGACCACCACGGTATGTCCCGCTCCCTGAACCAATGGGTGAACGAAAACTCATCGCCTCACCTGATGGCACACTGGAGAATGCGTTTATAAAGGTGACCGTAAATCCAGATGGAAGTTTTAATCTCCTTCACAAAAAGCTCAGAAAAATGTACAGGGGGCTTCATTATTTTACCGATAGTGGCGAGGCAGGGTATGCTCACATAACAAAAAAGCCGATTAGAGATTTTACAGTAACCTCTATTGGCTCCAGTGCACGGATTAAAATGATAGAGTCCTCGCCATTACGGGGTGTTCTCCAGATTGAGCTTGAGATGCACGTGCCTGCGGAGGTTTCTTTTGATGGAAGAGACCGTAGCCAGCACAATGTTGTGTTGCCTATAACTTCCTGGTTGACGCTTAAGAAAGACAGCAAACGACTGGAGATAAAAACACGCATCAATAATACTGCCAGAGACCACCGATTGCGTGTCAACTTTCCCACAGATATTTACACCAATTTTTCATACGCTGAGAGTGCCTTTGCAGTGGAGAAACGTTCAATCATCTGGAGAGATACTGGCGATAATTTTGAGCCGCATTTCCCATATCAGCCAATGCAGAATTTTGTTGACGTAAGCGATGGTCAGGTGGGATTAGCATTTCTCAACCATGGGCTGCGGGAATATGAAGTCATAGACGACCCGCGCCGTACCCTTGCAATAACACTGCTCCGGACTCACCGCTCCTATATGACCGCTAATGAGAAGATGACCCCCCAGGAGCTTGAAGAGGTTCAGGGTAGTCATATCCCCGGCATCATAGAATTCCAGTACGCATTGTATCCTCACTCAGGCGACTGGCGAGAAGGAAACGTCCTGCGAGAGGCATATTGTTTTAAAGTACCACTCCAGATACTACAGGGTGTTCGTAAAGAAGAGGGGTTGATGCCACCTGAAAATTCTCTCATAACAATTGAGCCAAGCGACTCCATTCATCTTTCTGCGCTGAAACAGGCTGAGGACGGTAAAGGATTTATTCTACGTATATGGAACTCCATCAAAGAACCTGTGGATGGCACTATCACCTTCAACATCCCGATTAAATCCGTCAAACAGGTCAACCTTAATGAAAAGAAACCTCGTGCCCTCGTATTGCGAAACAGAAAAGTGCGCTTGAAAATAAAACCCTGTCAAATAGTGACCTTACGGCTTATGGTCTAAGAGATGGGAAAAGTGGAAACATTTTACTTTCTGAGCAGAGGCTTAAATAACGTTATCTACCAGAAACCAGACAAATAATCTTGTATGGTAAAATAAAATAAATCTTCATAGCACCCGGTATCCTGCTGGTAAGTCTCTATTAAGCTTTTATTCACTCGCTCATTAATAATAGATTCTTAGCCAATAAAATAAAGTTGAAACTCTTGGTTTTTTTCACGACGTGGATTAAAAATATTATTGACTATCGTAT
>JAGHBZ010000206.1 GCA_021160705.1 Candidatus Sumerlaeota bacterium | reverse complement strand
CTGGAGAGCTGTGAGCAATGCAGACGTATGATAGAAGGGTGGCAGTTAATTTGTGAATCACTCAAGCTGGAGCATCAACGCATTATTGAGTCCATACCAGAGGAGAAATTAACACTCATCTACACACGGGCAAAAGAAAAGGCGGGACACAGCAGAATCTCTCTTGTTCCAACAATCCTGTTATCTCTGAGGGAATGGTTAAGAGTCTGGTGGGAATCACCCCGGATTAGCTGGCAGGCTATTCGGGTGGCTACTATTTTAATTTTCGGGTTTCTTATCGGGATAGTAGCAGTTCGTAATAGAGGAGAACTCCCTAAATCAGCGATGTTGCCTGCGGAGAGAACTGTTGTTAGTGAAAAACCTGTAGTTCAGACAACTGAGGATACCGCGGGTGAGAGTGCAATAGAAAAAGCGTTAAAGAAATATCCTCAGCCAGAGTCGTCCCCTGTAAAAATTGACAAAAACGCATACCCGGAGACCGCAGGAGTACCCAGAAAAAAACCACCACTGGCTATTGTGGTGGGACCCACAGTCCAGCCGGTTAAACCTGTGGCAGAGTCAGTACCCACATCCAGAGAGTCGGAAATACCGAATCGTATTCCTTATAAAAGTGACCAGGAACACCAGATACGCCTTGTAGCAAAAGAGTTTCGGGGTTCAATAAACAATCTTCAGCAGATAAAGCTCCAGTTGATGCGCACAGGAAAGGCAGAATCAATTGCCTACATTCATAATCTTGAAGGTTCAATCCTACGAATCATCTCACTTGAAGAGAACCCCAAGGATAGCGGTTGGAATTCTCTCAGCAATTATCAGCAGGCAGAATCAGCCCTGTTAAAAAACGACTATGTGACCGCACTTCAGAAGTATTATTCGGTAATCGCTGACTCGCCGAATAGTTACCTCTCATTTTTAGCTCATTACCAAATAGGCAATATTCAGTTGCAGTATTTAAACAATTATAGCGAGGCACTATCTGAATTTCAGTTATGTTTGCAAAATTATCCTGAGTCGTATTTCACGCCGGAACAGAGACGAGCGGTTTTAGAAAACATCGCTCTGTTAAGCGAGAATGCGATAGATAACTGGCGTCCATTACGCCTTTATCTGGAGGCAAAAAAGAGCAGTGTAGACGTTGGGCTGGTACTATACCAGGAGCTGCTTGAGGATTATCCACAGCTCTCTCTGGCAAGGAAGTCTGTACAGCACCTGCTACAGAGTGTCCTCTCATCGCAATACGAAGATTCAACCGTGCCAAACCGTGTCATCGGGATGTTCCAGGAGGCAATGAACAAGATTAAAGATACCCAACTCCGCCAGCAGCTACAGATGGGGATAGCGGATATTATGAATTATCGCCTATTCAACCGACGCCAGGCATTACTGGAGTATAGCCGTGCAATTCAGATTGACCCACACTCCGCAATGGCGATGGCTGCACGACAACGCATTAGAGAAATTTATGACGCTACCTCTACACATCCCTATCGCTAAACGGAACTAAAGAGGGCGTTATTAATAAACACAGCGAAGAATTAAAAAAGCAATTAATCTGACGGCAGTGGATAAGATAAGTTGCACAGGAGAGAGAAAAACTCCTGAGATTGCGTATCCATCAATTAGAGATTAGAGCTTCATCACAATTTGTCAAAGATGGTGTTAGAGAAAAACTCTCACAGAATAATGAACCGACTCTCTGAGAAGCACAGTAGCAACACTATTGGTAACTCTCCATCATTTTATCACGCTATCGTCACTCTACCTGTGATAATAGTGTTTCTTGTGGTGTTTACGTGTCCTGTGTTCGCACAGATGCCGCTTGCTCTGTTTAAGAAACCGCCTGTGGTGGAAGTGCAATTTCTTGACAACACAGTCGGACATTATACCATTGCAGGTTTTTTTGACCCACGCATAGAAACACTCGGAGCCATTGAGTCTAAATCTCCTATTAAGGAACCATTCCTTGAAGTCAACACCAGCGGTGGTATATTGAGCCTGAAACTCGCACGTGTTCGCTCACTCAGCGTAGTGTCGCCTCTAACTATTGATGTACCCAGCGGTGCAGATGTAAAATGTTTCAGTCTCGGCAGTGCGGCGCAATATATCGCTGACCCGCCAGACTGGTACAAATTTGGTGGAGAAACACCGCAATGGCACGCGGTCTCACTTCCGCATCCTAATTATAAATGGTGTTATATTCCCGGTGCCTCCTGGGTGTGGAGCACTCCAAACTGGAGCGGAAATTCCGGCGAAGTCGTGCTTTTTCGACAGGAATTTGAGCTCCCTGCTGACTTCTACGTCGTGGATGCCAGACTTGTTATAACCGCCGACTACAGAGTTGAAGCCATTTTCCTGAACCAGATAGAAGTGCCTGTGAGCAGGAAATTATTAACGAATACTGTCTGTGAATATAACGTACGTTCTTTGATAAAACACGGGAAAAACTTACTGGCAATAAAATCAGCCAATGATAGACGTGGTGGGCTCAATTTTGCTGGAGTTGCCTGGCGTCTGCGGATTCTTGGATTCAAGAAAGAAAACCCTCCTGAAGTAAAATCACCCGGAGTGGTAGTTTTTCTGCTAAATGGCGATAGAGTTAGTGGTGAAATTATGGATATGGATGCTGAGTTTGCTATGGTGTCTACTGATTATGCCACAATCCAGATTAGCCTTAAATGGATACAACGTATGTTGGTTAACCACGCCAGCCCCACTGAGTCAAAAGAACGCAAAGTGGCTAAGCAAAGTTTCTTTAGTCGTATATTTGGGAGGCAATCTGTGCTCGCAGAGGTGATGACAAAACCGGTTGTCCACCACCCGATTGCCTGGTCGCAATCCGAAGACCAACCCCGACAACCTCACTTCATTGGATTGAGACTTAAAAATGGCAAAAATATTAAAGGACGACTTAAGGGGATAAAGGATAACAAAGTAGTGGTACAGACAGAATTCGGGTCTCAGGTCTCTACTTCACTGGATGAGATATATGAAGTTCTTCCCAATCTTCCACGCAAGAGGGGTTTTTTGCGATATAAAGAACCTGACAGAGCGTATGTGTGCAGGGTTGTTTGTCTGAATGGCGACCAGATTAGTGGCGTTGTGGAGGATATTGAACCGACATTTTTAGAAGTAGCAACTCCCTACGCTGGCTCTTTCAGAATACCGTTTGAGTATATGTTAAAGTGCGAGTTCCCGATGAACTCTAAAATAGGAACTATATCTGAATTGAAAGAATGGAGCAAAGTTAAGAAACGCCCCTTTACCATCGGGGTAATCGGCGACCCCATAGGTACCACGCCTTATCGCACAAAGGAAGCCAGAGAGTTCTATAAACAGCTACTTCGTGTCCTATCGGAGATAGAAACGAAGGCTATGCCTATAAATGCGCTTAAGCTCGTTGAACCTGACCTGCTCACGCCAGATAAGATTGCCCTGCTGATAAATATTGATGCCAGAGAACACTACTATCACACAGTAAAAGAACCAGACGATGGGTACCATGTACTGATGGACTACATTAATCAAGGTGGCAATATATTGATAATGGGCAGTGGCGTACCATTTTATTACGGATACGTTGCAAGCAAAGGGAGATGGTTAACCACCACTCGTGGCAAGACAATTATGGCAAAGATGGGGTTTGATGTAGTCATTCCCGGTGAGTTTAATCCACAGGCAATGAGTTTTGAGCTCCCGGATAACCCTGCTGGAAAACTAATGTTCCGGCTTAATAACCCGTCGCAGATTGGTATCCCGCAGCTCAGTCATCTGCCGCCCGAGGTTGAGTTTCCGGTCTCTGCGGATTCGCGATTTCGTGCTGTGGTACCGGGAGCACTCCAACCCACTGACCAATTTTTCCCTGTTTATGAACTGGTGGATAATCACAGCAAGAAGTTTGGCTCGGCAATGGCAATCATTAAAAGAAAATCTCCTGCCGGAGGAAGCCAATTCTTTATATATGTGAGTTATCAACTGGCACGGGCTTCGGTCAACGGGCAACCTTTTATTGATTATCTTTTACCCCCAATGATTCAGACATTGCTAAAGAACTACTAACACTTTGTTACCCTTCTAAAAGTTTCTCATTGCTATAGAATAACATCAATGCGCTCTATTCTATTACAATTAGTGGGAAGAGTGAATGTCCACTGCTATAAACGAATCTCTTAATGCGTGCATAAACGCGCGAGTTCATAACCATTTGCGGGAATCGAGAATCTCCCTATCTTTTTACCTGTCCTGCTACTCGCATAATGGTAAGAAACATACCGTATATCGCGGTATAATCATTGTGTTTGTACTCCACTGAGCGACTTCCTGTGCGAACCACACCGGGTATAACCGCGACCATATCTGCCATCTCCACCATCCATAACTCCACACTTAATTTTATTGGTTTCTTTATCCGAACGGGTTTGATTTCTTTATATCGCCTGAGGGCTCGTTCAACGCCACGCCGTATTAATCTACGTGCTTCTTCTGGATGAAGCGAGAGTGCGACTTTTCTTCCCAGTCCTTTTTTGGTGGCAACAGTCACAATCCCGGGAACAAATTTCTTTATCTCTTTTGTAGCAGATTCGTCGCCACTTAAAAACACCACTGGCACACCATACCAGCCAGCCATCATTGCGTTAAGTTCAGGCTCACCTACCTGTCTGCCGTTTATCCTCACCTCAGTAATGATTGACGTATAGGTATGCGACAGAATTCCTGCTGACGTGCCTGCCATTGAATGGTAGCCGATGAACACCACAGCGTCAAACGAGTTGTCAAGTCCAGTGACCATAGACATAGGTTTTTCAGAACCCTGGAGCAATAACGCCCTGGGGTGCAACTCTTCAGGAATGAGGTTTATCATCGTTGCGTGCGAGTCGTTTACCACAATCTTTTTTGCCCCTGCGACAAGAGCACCTTCAATTCCAGCATTGACTTCTCCAACCATTAGCTCACGTCCGAGTTTATAATCTTTTTGTCCGGGGACGCATTGTTCCCAGTCAGAAATCCCCGCAACTCCTTCAGCATCACACGAAATATAGACGTTCATTCTCATTACCTCCGAAAATGTTTGCATTAGCCAATGAAAATAAAGATAATAGTTTTTAACAAGATGAACTATAATGTGCAAATCAAAAACTGAGAGGGAGCGAGAGAGCAATTTATGGTACGACGAATAGATAAATATAGGCTTCTGATTCCCCGAGAAGGAGATATGCGAGTGGATGCCCTCATTTATGCGGATACCAGAATCAAGGTAGAGGAGGAAGCCCTTGAGCAGCTGAAAAACGCTACAAAAATTCCCAATGCAGTCAAAGTGTTAGCCACTCCTGATATACACAGTGGTTATGGAGTGCCGATAGGTGCGGTGATTGGTGCACGCGACATAATCATTCCTGCTGCGGTAGGTTACGACGTGAATTGTGGTATGCGAGTACTGACCACGCCGTTAAAGCGTTCTGACGTGGATGTGAAGCAACTTGCAGACTCATTTCGGCGCGACATTCCACTTGGCGAAGGAAAGACCAACATCCGTCTTGACCGTGACGAGCTGGCGCTGGTGCTGAAAAAGGGTGTCCCTGCATTGAAAGAGATTGCTCATAAACGAAAAGACCAGTATCCCTGGATGTATGTAAAAGATGACGAAATAGATGAAGACCTACCTCACATTGAGGAGCAGGGCTCAATGGATGGAGACCCCGCAGCGGTCTCCAATAGAGCAATAAGCAGAGGAAAAGACCAGCTCGGCACACTCGGTGGTGGAAATCATTTCATTGAGATTCAGGTAGTTGAGCGTGTGTTTGATTACCGTGCAGCTGAATTTTTCGGGCTGTTCCAGAATCAGATTGTGGTGATGATACATTCAGGTTCGCGTGGACTGGGACACCAGATTGGGAATGATTATATGCCTCAGGCGGCTAATTACGCCCGGGATAAAATCCCGGTAAAGAGTCTGGGGTTTTTTGATGCGAACTCAGCTCAGGGCAAACAATATATCAAGGCAATGCATAGCGCTGCTAATTTCGCCTTTGCTAACCGACAGATGATGGCACAACTCGTGAGAAAAAATCTTCGTCATTACTATGGGGATATTCCTATAAAACTCGTTTACGACGTTCCGCATAATATGGCAAAACTTGAACGCCATAATGGACAGATGCTCTGGGTACATAGAAAAGGTGCCACACGTGCGTATCCCGCAGAACGTATGCAGGGTACTCCATTTAGCCGAATCGGGCAACCTGTCCTGATTCCCGGCTCTATGGGCACGGCAAGTTATGTGTTGATTGGTCTGCCAACTGCGGCGGAGTCGCTTTTCAGTGTGAATCACGGCGCTGGACGAGTGATGTCGCGTACCGCAGCTGCGGGTAAAATACGTCGCCGTGACGGCAAGGTCATTAAAGAAGGAGCAATCTCTGATGAGAGATTTAAAGAATCTATGAGCCACGTATATCTTATCTGTGAAGATAAACACGCCATCAAAGAAGAGGCACCGGATGCTTATAAAGACATTGATGTCGTCATAGAAATAGTAGTGGGTGCAGGACTGGCAAAGACTGTCGCCAAGATGCGTCCACTTGCTGTACTCAAAGGATGAGAACACCTGCGACACCACTTAGATAACTTTCTCGGACGCCTTTTCACTTTCCTGTGTAGTCTTTGAGGGTTGTAGTAGAATGCAGACCCGAATTGGCAAATGAGGTTATTTCATTTGTTTCTGTTAGAGTATTGTATTTTAAAGTGAGAGAAATTTTTGACCTGCAATAACGGTGATAGGTCGTT
>JAGHBZ010000159.1 GCA_021160705.1 Candidatus Sumerlaeota bacterium | reverse complement strand
CATCCACCCATTGCGTCACATAACACCAAAACCGGAGAAATTCCTACACATAGAATCTTTATCAAGCGTTAGTGCCTTTAGCTATCTCCACAGAGGGGAAAATTATATTTGCAAGCTCCTATCACTTCTCTATATTGCTAAGTATTAGTTTTTCAAAAAATCTCAAACTTCCTTTACGTACCTATCTCCCAGGAGGCAAGATAATTGCGTTGTTCTCGGGTAAGTTTATCAATTTTTATTCCCATTGATTCCAATTTGAGGCGAGCAATTTCTTCATCAATCTCCCGGGGCACGTCATAGACTTTACGCTCGAGATTTCTTGCATTCTGTTTGAGGTATATAGCACACAATGCCTGGTTCGCAAACGACATATCCATCACACAGGCTGGATGCCCTTCTGCAGCTGCGAGATTAATCAATCTGCCCTCTCCCAGCACATAGATATGACGTCCATTTTTAAGGGTGTATTCCTCAACAAAAGGACGAATTGAGCGCCTTCGGGTGGTTATTGTCTCCAGTCCTCTCAGGTTTATTTCTACATTGAAATGTCCAGAATTACATACTATAGCTCCATCCTTCATCTGGAGAAAGTGCCTGGTGTCAATAATATTAATATCACCAGTCACAGTAATGAATATATCACCATCTGCGACAGCTTCTTTAAGGGGCATCACTCGATACCCGTCCATCACTGCCTCCAGTGCACGGAGTGGATTGACCTCAGTGATAATTACATTAGCACCCATTCCCCGGGCACGGGTTGCTACACCACGTCCACACCACCCATATCCACATACCACTACATTGCTCCCCGCAAACAACCGATTTGTGGCTCGTAAGATGCCATCTATCGTTGATTGCCCGGTACCATAACGATTATCAAATAAATGTTTGGTGAGTGCTTCATTGACCGCTATTACAGGAAACTGCAGTATACCTTCGCGTTCCATTGCTTTTAGACGAATCACCCCGGTAGTCGTCTCTTCACTGCTACCAATAACCTCTTTTACCAGTTTATGAGCCTTCTGAGGAGAAAGCGAATCATACCATCTTTTTACGGGTTTAGGAATGGCTTTAAAATTCTTGGTTGCAATAAATTGCAATGCAGACACCAGGTCTGCCCCGTCATCCATAGTAATCTGGGGAAAATGTGCCAGTGCCTGAGCAATATGCTCGTAATACGTGGTTGTATCTTCTCCTTTGATAGCGAAGACTGGAATATTGTATTCCCGGACTAATGCCGCCGCTGTGTCATCCTGAGTGCTTAATGGATTGGAGGCACATAGCACCACATCCGCACCCGCCGCCTTCAGCACAAGCATTAAATTGGCTGTCTCTGTGGTCACGTGGAGACAACAACTCATCCTTACTCCTTTCAGGGGTTTTGTTCGCGCCACTCGTGCACGAATCTTCTTAAGCACTGGCATATCTCTTCCTGCCCATTCAATACGTAATTTCCCTTGCTGTGCGAGAGACGGGTCTTTAATGTCATAATTCATCAGTTACACTCCTTTCCATTTTTAATGTAAAAAGGGTCTTTATTCTGGAGATTTCTCTTGTTCAATGCAAGTATCTTTTTGAGTTCAGGAGTTTGAGCTTATTTTGTTATTTCGGAGCTGTCTTGGTGATATGTTATTTTTATTATAAAGGGAAAGAAGTGCAAAATATTGCAAAAAGCAATGTCTGAGTATTGCAAAAAGCAATTATTCCGGACTCAAAATTAATTTTAAAACCTTCCCTTTTGCCACATCCTCTTTCTAATCCATTGATTTATAATAAATTACGATACCTATATCTCTTATATGTATTCTGGCATATTTGTTGCTTCTTAATACATATTGAATATTATGCAAAAGTATAAATGCATAGTTAAATATGGACACATAGGGAGTGGGAAGTACATTGAAAAGGCTCTCTATGTACGGGCGAATAATATTATTGAGGCAATGGCAAAAGCCAAACTGATGCGCGGGGTGAAAAAGGGAAACCTGAAAAAGACAGGTGGAAGTATTCTTGCTGTCCTTCCTCAGGGGTAGAGTGATTATATTATTATGCGGTGCTGGTGGAGTCTCTCTTCCCTCTCAATACGTGGTATCATTCTTTAGATACCCCTGGGTAGTGTCTTAAGCGCATCTGGACACCACGAACCCGGTCGAAAAATCCCTTGTAGATTTTAGCAAAAGTCTATCCTTCAATAATGGCTTCTATCCCTGCCAGACCGCCCCATACGTCAAAATTAGCTACCTTGAATTTAATAAATGTTTCATTCCTTGGATGTGGTGCCGTAGCAACAAATCTGGAGGTACTCGGTGGAGGAGTGCTGGGTAGAAAAAAAATGAAATATAAATCTAAAAACCCTCAGCAGAGCTACCTTCACCCTGGGGGAGAGTTTTTGCCATCTATTTTGGGAATAGTATTGATTCATATTTGGACTGGATTTACATCACCAATCCGGTATAAAATATCTGACACAAAATCTAAATTCCGTGAGAATCCGTGTGGTTCCGTGGCTAAAAAATATCAGCTACTGAATAACACAGAACCACACGGAAGGTAGATT
>JAGHBZ010000005.1 GCA_021160705.1 Candidatus Sumerlaeota bacterium | reverse complement strand
TCCGAGAGTTGATAAATACTCAAGAAGAAATCACTTAAGAAATTGTAATCCATCACTTTAAGTAAGGTCAAGGTTAAGATAATCTTTCATCTATCCGGAGTATAATAATTATATCAACATTGTTCTCTCATACGGATGTGATATAGTATAGCCGAAGAAAAGAGATGCGAATAATCATATCTACCCTACTCCCTATCAGAGTCTCTAATGCACTTTTATGGGCACTTCGTCATATAACAGTTGATAACGCATTAAATGTTTTTTATAAAAACTCCGTATATTCTATTCTCTATATATTCTCAGAAGATTTAAACAATGAAGAAAAAAACTTAAGACGCAATGGGTAACAGATTATGGAAATAAAAAATCGCGAAACAT
The DNA here is from genome assembly GCA_021160705.1 of Candidatus Sumerlaeota bacterium. Lineage (GTDB taxonomy): Bacteria > Sumerlaeota > Sumerlaeia > MWCT01 > JAGHBZ01 > JAGHBZ01. The sequence goes on along the minus strand of JAGHBZ010000005.1, from coordinate 9,901 downwards.
CTAATGTTGCATTCCAGAAACCTCTCGTATATTTAATAGCGGGCGCATTACTACTGCTTGCATATTTTCTGCTGGCAGGTGAGCTTGATTTCTTTGTTGATGCAGACCTGGCGTATGTACTGCCTGATATTGGCAGAGTCCCCTGGGACGGGTTAGAGGTATCTTATATGCGCTACATTCCTTATAGACAGATGTCATCAATGTTCTGGAAGATTGCATTATTATTTCCTGGAACACTTTTTCTTGCGCTATTTCTCACACTTAAGGGAACTGTCATCATTCTTGAACCATTGGCGGATAAGAAATCTTTACACTGGTATCTTGCCTTAGCCGCTGTGATACTTATCATCGTTTTTGTCAATGTAGTTTATCATCACACGCCAATCACTGACGATGAGTCTACTTACGACCTTCAGGCAAGAATACTCCTTGATGGAAAACTCTATGGTCCGCCACCACCTGTGGAAGAGAGCTTTGACACTTACTTTATTATCACCAAAGGTAAATACACAGGCAAATATACTCTCGGACACCCATTATTTCTGGCATTAGGAATGCTTTTAGGAAGTTCATATTTTTTTCCGATTGTGCTAAGCGGAGCATTAATATTGATTATCTATCAGATAAGTCTCCTGCTTTATAACGATAGGCGTCTTGCACTTCTATCAGCATTCTTGATGCTAATTTCGCCATTTTATTTATTCACGTCATCAACCCGATTAAGTCATACAACTACCGCTTTTTTTCTCGGCTTATTTATGCTTCTGTTCTTGAAATTAACTACCAGTATGCCGAAGAGAAAAACACCTCTTCTCTATTCTTTCTTTGCTGGGGTATGTGCTGGAGTTGCCTTTAATGTGCGTCCTCTAACTGCAATCGGGTTTACCGCATCTTTTGCTATCATCTTGCTTGTAATGGTATTCCAGCGAAAACCGAAAAGTCTTATCACCCTGCTGGTAATGGTGGCGGGGTTTTTGCCCATATTGGCGTTAACACTGTGGTATAACAAAGAGATTACAGGCTCCTGGCTGGAATTCCCTTTTCACTATTATAATCCACAGGAACGACTTGGATTCGGAGCAATGCTAAGACAGGGACATTATGTCCACACACCCGTGAAGTCCATAATAAATCTTACCGTAAGTGCACTCAGAATGAATGCTTTCCTGCTTGGTTTCCCGATAAGCCTGCTTTTCGTTCTGGTAATGCTTTTTGTTCGACCACTTGAGAGCGGCGACAAACTCTCTCTGGCAATAATCGGAACGTATTGCTTTGTCTACGCTTTTTATTATTCACCCGGGGTATCTGACACTGGACCCATCTACTATTATGAATTGATTATCCCGCTCATCCTGCTCTCTGCACGGGGGATAGTAATAGCGCAAAGATTCCTCAAAGAGCATATTCCTGAACTGCGGGATTTTATTGGTAACTTTATCTTTCTATCAATACTCCTGGCACTTTTCACGTTTTACCCTGAACGTATACTTCATATTTTAAATCTGACAGAAAAGGTCTCAGAACCATATAGAGTAGTAGAGCAACACAATATCCATAACGCAGTGGTATTTATTCGTTCTATTCCACTTGCCGGGTGGGTGTTTGGGATTCGGAGTAATTCGCCTGAGTTCAATGACGACGTTATCTATTGTCGCCTGCTTTCTGGTCAAAAAAATCTTGAAGTTGTTCGCCATTTTCCTGAACGTGATTATTATATTCTTTCTTATGAACCCGAAGAGAAAAAGAGCAAACTTATAAAAGTTACTGCCGAAGAATTGGGGCAAATAAAATAAATCTATAGAGTCCACAATGGCTGGTAAAAAGACACTACTCATATTGGAAGACGGGACATACTTTTATGGCACAAACTTCGGTGCTGAAGGCGAGGTCTTTGCTGAAATCGTATTCAACACCAGTATGACAGGGTATCAGGAGATTCTAACCGACCCATCGTATAAAGGACAGATGGTTGTGCTGACCTATCCTTTGATTGGCAATTATGGGATTAACCCGGAGGACGAAGAATCTAATGCACCGCAGGTAGAGGGTCTGATTATCCGCGAATTGTCCGGGATAGCGAGTAATTATCGGAGTCGTGAATCATTGTCAAACTACTTAAAACGACACGGTATTATAGGCATTGAAGGCATAGACACGCGAGCTGTGGTTCTCCACATACGGGAAAAAGGAGCAATGCGTGCGGGACTCAGCACCGTGGATTTACGCACTGAATCTTTACTGGAGAAGACACTCGCTTCCCCGCCAATGCTTGGTCGTGACCTGGTAGGCGAAGTTACCGTTGACAAACCTTATGAATACCACCCGCGCCATCCACAACCAGCAGAGCAAGAAGTCGAGCCCTACAGGGTGGCGGTCTTTGATTTCGGGATTAAAAGAAACATCCTGGAGATGCACTGTCAGGTTGGACTAAAACCTTATGTGGTTCCCGCTACCACAAAGGCAGATGAAATAGACCGCCTAAAGCCAGATGCAGTCTTTCTATCAAATGGACCCGGTGACCCTGCACCCTTGACATATATAATTGATGAACTCAAGAAAATAGTACCCAAGTATCCGACGTTTGGAATTTGTCTCGGACATCAACTCTTAGCACTGACATTTAATAGCAAGACGTACAAACTCAAGTTCGGTCATAGAGGTGCTAATCATCCAGTGATTGACCTTGCAACGAATAAGATAGAAATCACTTCTCAAAATCACGGTTTTGCGGTTGACCCGGATAGTCTCCCTCCAGAACTTGAGGTGACACATTGGAATCTTAACGACCACACCGTTGAAGGATTACGTCATAAGGAGCTACCGATATTTAGTGTCCAGTACCATCCAGAGGCTTCACCTGGACCACACGATACTGCATATTTGCTTGAGCGTTTCCGCAACCTTATTGAAGAGTCCAAGAGATAAGGAGTGTTGACTGAGAACTCTTCTATACAAAGGTTATGTTTCTTGCATTAGCTACTTGACACAGGTAAAACATAAGCTGTAACATTAATTATGTATGTAATATTTTTGAGATTCAACAAGCGTTCTTTCAATTTTTCTGGACACTTACTACGTAGGCTTGGGCGGGTAGCTCAGCTGGGAGAGCATCAGCCTTACAAGCTGGGGGTCGCAGGTTCAAGCCCTGTCCCGCCCACCATTAAATTGTGAAAAAAATCAGTGGTTCATTAAAACCAAGAATAATTCGTATTAATGTGCGCGGGGACGTAGTTCAGCCTGGATTAGAACGCCGGCCTGTCACGCCGGAGGTCGCGAGTTCAAATCTCGTCGTCCCCGCCATTGTCTTTTAGAAGAATACACGGTCAGCCACTTTGAAGTTATGGGGATGAAGTTAAGATTAAGTCGAGTTTTAGAGATAAGAGATTGCCCTAAGCCTTCTTTAGAAAATGTTATTTCTCCTCCAGCCTTACCAAGTGTGCTTTAGCATAGCCATAACGGAGATAAGATTTATCTAACCAGCAGAAATATTGATACCCGGTTTGAATTATAATATCATCATCACCATCGCCGTTCCAGTCAGCCACTAAAACTCGGGAACTATAAGGTATAAAGGGTAAATTCAGTTCATTGCCTTCACCAGATTTTGCATTTCCTTTGGTTCCTTGATTAATAAGCAATAAGATTTTTCCGGAGGCATTAGAGACAATAAGGTCAAGTTTGCCGTCCTTATTCCAGTCAACGGCAAGTGGAACGCATCTAATCTTGAGGTTGGCTAATGTAACCCTTCCACTCAACTCGGTTAGCCCCTGTGTCAATATTCTTCCTACAATTCCTGCCCCGGTAAAAAGAATGATTTTATTATCAAGATTGAACAATTCCGGAGTTGGTCACTTTTTATTTCTTCTTTTCGTTTTCATTTTTTTTCCTCTTGGCTCTTTAATTCACCGTATGACTTATATATCAATGAAAGACCTTCACAGGAGTGGAAAGAAAAAACTCCATCCCTTTCATTGAATACACTGCCTCACTGAATATAGCTACGTTATCTTTGTCTGGTTTTTTAAGAGAGTAAGTATACAGATTTCCTTGCGGTCTTATCTCCAGTTTATTCCATCTGGCTTCTCTAAAATCTTTAGTGTGCGATTTTGCCACCCACAAATTCACAGCTCTTGGTTTGATGTCCGAAGTAACTGAGATATTTATCTTTTCTTTTCCTTCTTTTACTATCCAGGTGAGTTTTGGAAATTTTATCTCTCCAGCGGTCTTCAGGATAAATGCCGAGATATCTGCAACAACCCGAGCCATACCTCCACTAAGCCCATGCCCAGCATTGGGAACGTAAAGTACGTATTTCTCGCCCACCAATCCATCGTAGTAGATGTTCAGGGCATCTATTGGCCAGCATTTATCATTCGTGCCAATTATCATCAGTTTTGGCACAACAATCTCCTTCCGATAAGCAAATGGGTCAACGAGTGACATAAGTCTTGCGAGCTTCTGGTCATCGGAGATTAGTTTTTGAGGTAAATTCTTCCCGGTATATGCACATATCTCCTCGCTGAATTTTCCCCATCTCTCGAGTTGATGTTTCATTTGCTTCTTCATATCAAGGTTATCATAGACAATTGGCACAATAGCCTTGACCCGAGAGTCCACCACCGGGGTGAGCCAGGTTGTCCAACCACGTTTTGAGGCGCCCGACACTACAAAACCCGCTATTGGGGTCTTTCTCTCTCTATTCATAAACTCCTCAATAGCATCCATTGCCTTGACCGCACTCTTTACCATAGGAAAAAGCAATGGCAATGATAGGTCTCCTGTCTTTATATACCTGACAAAAGTCTCTGCTATTAGCCTATCCTCTTTCAGCCCGCCTAAGAGAGGTTGATTGGGCACTTCATTCAGCACGGCAACCGGCACCCCTGCTAAGTTTGATATATCCGAACCAATACTTATCTCTTTTTCTCGCCTCCCACTTCCTGTTATGATAAGCAGAACTAATGTGGGAGAGGTCTGAAGCCTTTTCGGGCTGATGAGGCTGATTGTGTGGCTCCAGGGTTTCCCCTGCCAGAGCTGGGAAACAAGACTCAGTTCATATAAAACCAAACCCTCCTTGAACTCGGTCTGCGAAATCTTCTCCCACTTGTATGCACCATCATTAGCTCTTACATAACCTTTTAGGTCCGCCGATGAGACTGAGATTATACTTAAAAACAGAATTAGAGTTGTTATGAGCCGAATTGCATACCGTTTTTTCATTCTCTAAATTTCCTCCTAATCCAATAATTGAATACATAGCTTACGGCTAATAACAGTAAGTTATTGGGAAGTCAATCGCAATAAAAATCTTGATAAATTTTGCAAAATTTCTGTTCAAGTTTACACAGGTCGCTCCTATGGAGCTAGGTTATGTTTTCTTAATGCCAATATACCCGGCGTTTTTGCACCGGGCTATATACAGGTCGTTCCTGGCGGAACTAAATCTAAGAAAACAGGTACGTGAATCTTCAATTAGTGATTATATGAACAAAAATTGTAAAAAATCTATAAAGATTTCCATATCTATAATCATTAGGTAATTTTCTGGGATTGGGGAAAGATGAAGGTAAAGATAGGGTTGGTTCTTTGATATTTTTTGGTGAAAGGAGGCGAGTTTGCGGGTTGGTGGAGAAAAATGTGAGGCTTTTTCCGACAAAATCCTCGAAACGAGGATAGACCTCTCCTATTCAGTTTTGAGGTTGCGTTTTATTTTTTGTTCTAATCGCGAGTAGCGCTTAGAGTCGTAGAGGGGATGGTGTAGTTATCCTGGATGTGTTTAGTCTCAGCAGGTATTCGCACAGTGCTGGTGGGATAAGTTCTTCCTCCAGACGAACAATCAGTGTGCGTGCGTGTTTAATCACCCGTGCAGGGATTTGCAGGACGTAATAAGTAGCGTATGATTGCGTTTTGTGTAGTAGAATGAGGGCAGGTAGAGGAGTTTTATCCCCTGAAGCAGGTTGTGTGCGAGGGCAGAGAGTGTGTAGTAAGCACGATTAGCGTTAAGCGAGTGCATCGGGGGGTGATGGAGTCCCATATCGCAGAGCAAGTATTTTGTTGGTTCTCGAAGTCGCCTTTTATGGCGTGGAGTCCCACATCCCCGGAAAATCTTATTAAAAGTTTGGCAATATCGGACGCTTCCATAAGATTCCAAACAGTTGTTCACTCAATAACTATCCGCACAATGCTGTGCCTAAATTTCTGTAACACTGAGTCGGGAAAATACTTGATATAAGCAAAAACAAAGGCTAAAAAAACAGTATCTATTATTAGGTAGAAGTTGAGAATGAATATCGTTAGGACACTTTTAGAACAGAACGAACTTTACGGCAACAGAGAGATTCTGGTCGAAGGAGACAGGCGCTGGCAATACTCAACAATAGTTCAACAAGCCTATGCACTCAGCCGTCTTGTTGCTGAACTCGATAACAGCCAGTCTAAAAACGTGGCTATATTGTTACCCAATTCATCGGGATTTATCATCTCGTACATTGCAATATTAGTGGCTGGACGCACAGTTGTGCCGCTAAATTGTCTCTTGAAACCCCCGGAGCTAGCGAATTTGCTGAGCGATGCCGGTGCAGAAGTACTCCTCACGTCCAGCCTGTTTCGCACAACAATTGAAGGGATTACCGCCTTATTAAGGAAAGATATTACCGTTATTTACCTTGAGGAGATAGGGAAACATCTGCGGAGCAAATCTGAGGCACAACTCCAAGCCGAGCCAACAAGGGATGATGAAGTTGCCTGTTTAATTTACACATCGGGCACAGTAGGAAATCCTAAAGGTGTTATGCTTACCCACAACAATTTAATGAGCAATGTGATGAGTTGCCAGCGCTGGCTTGATGTATCGGCGGATGACGTGTTTCTTAGTGCATTGCCGACGTTCCATTCTTTCGCAATGACCACCACATTCCTGCTACCCTTATTGTCAGGGGCAAAGATGGTGGTGCTAAATCGGTTTCATCCAGCCACTGCCAGTGCTTTAATTCAGCAGGAAAATATCTCTGCATTGGTACTGGTGCCGTCGTGGTTTTATTTGATGGCAGAATACGGGCGCTCCCACAAGCTGGAGCTTAAGAGTGTGAGATATTGTATCTCCGGAGGTAGCCCATTGCCTCCTGAGTTAGAAGACTCATTCCCGAAGATGACAGGGTTACGCCTCTTCAATGGTTATGGACTCACCGAGGCGTCGCCAGTGGTCTCTGCAAATCGACACCAGGACTATAGACCCGGAAGCATAGGGAAACCTCTTCCGGATGTAAATGTCAGCGTCAGCGATGATAATGGCAATGTTGTGCCTACCTGTACACTGGGAGAAATTATGGTAAAAGGGCCTAACGTGATGAAGGGATATTTCAGGATGCCAGAAGAAACCGCAAGCACAATTACCCCTGACGGGTGGCTACGAACTGGAGACCTTGGGTTCCTTGACGATGACGGATTCCTCCACATCACCGGGCGAAAAAAAGAACTCATTATTGTTAGTGGAAAGAAAATCTTTCCGCAGGAGGTAGAGACAATCTTAATGCGTCATCCAGCGGTTGCCGAGGTGGCGGCTGTGGGGAAAAGCGACGATATACGCGGTGAACAACTGGTAGCATTTGTGTGTCTTAAAGAAGGTGAGGTCGTGGAGGAAAAGGCACTCCGAGACTACTGTGCTAAATGGCTAGCTGATTATAAAGTTCCCAGACAAATTATCTTTGTCAGGGAATTGCCCAAAAATTTCCTGGGTAAAGTCACTAAATTTCGCCTTTCTCAGTCTCTCTGACCTACCATTGGTGGCGTTCCACTGATACCAGATCGATAGCAATATTACAATATAGCACCATTCAACTTCCAATTCTACTTGACGCATTCACTACAGAAATTGTATCTTGTTTTGAGTTTTGCATTTTCTATGTCTATGGAGTCGTAGTGTGGTGTCTGATTTTAAGTCAAAAATTAAAAGTTTTTTGATGTATATCACGGTTGAGCGGAATTTATCTCCCCGAACTGTGAAGGCGTACTCCCACGACCTGAAACATTTCCAGAGATTCCTGGAGAAGAAATATGACTCCCCTCCCCCACTTTCAAAAATTACCACAGATATGCTCCGTGAGTATTTTGCCGAGCTACATCTTGACCGTGGGTATAAGGGAATAAGTCTTGCCCGAAAGGTCTCTTCGTTACGTTCTTTTTTTCGATTCGCTGTGGAACAGAACTACATCAAAATTAATCCAATGACACCTGTACGGAATCCAAAACTTCCCAAACGACTGCCTACCTACCTCACAGCTGAAGAACTCAAAAGACTGCTTACTGCGCCCGGGAATAAAAAGTGGCTTGAGGTTCGTGACCGCGCAATACTGGTATTGCTGGCAATGACAGGTATACGACTTCAGGAGCTGGTGGAGCTGGATATTGACAATGTTGATTTAAAAAATCAGACGCTCCGTGTGTTTGGTAAAGGCAGAAAAGAGCGAGTTATCCCTTTGAACGACGTGGCAACGATGGTGATGAAGGACTATTTACACGTCCGACCAATAGTTGAGGATAAGGCATTGTTCATCAATCGCAGTGGCAAGCGACTTATCGGCAGGAGTATTGAGAAAAAAGTAAAAAAATATGCACTTCTTTCAGGGTTGCCGACAAAAAAAATTACTCCTCATAAGCTTCGCCACACGTTTGCCACCCTGCTCTATCATAACGAAGTAAACCTGCTGGAGATACAGGCCCTGCTCGGACATTCCAGTATTACCAGTACGCAGATTTATACCCACACCGACACCCGGCGACTCCGTGAGGCAGTAGAAAAACTCCGAATTTAATACCCCGCAGAGAATTCTTTTAGAAACCAGACTCCAATAATAAATCCTCAATTTTGAATTCCTGAGGAGAGCTAAGCTTAAAGCCCCAAAGTCCTCTACTGAGACGACCTCTATCTGGAAACCTCAACCAGAAAATTTTTATAAGGAAACCAGGAGACCAGGATTAGGTAATGTAGTCCAGTAAATATAAGGAGCCAACCAAAAACCAGGAGGTCTGCTACTGCTCTTTGCTCAAGGAAAGAAGAAGTAAAAAGACTAACACAAATAATTCTCATTTTCTGGGTTCCTGGTCTTTTCAAAGATAAGGTATTAACAATGTTTTCTTTTTGAAATGAGCTATTAATCCCAGTGCTCACGGACCTGGCTACGTATAGGTCGTTCCTCCGGAACTATATCAAAAATGAGGCGGTACAAATTTCATTTGTAAAATCTCAAAATGGGAAATGTTATAATTTTTTGGAATGGGAATTACTTTTTTAATTTATCTTCCTGGATTTCTTCAATTTTATATTTAGTCATACGATAGATGAGGTGATGACGAGAAATACCTAAAAGCCGTGCCGCCTTGGATTTGTTCCAGCCAGCTTCTTTTAACGCTTGAAGGATGGACTCCTGTTCTTGTTTCCACAAAGGGGTAATGGAAGATTCATCCGCTTTTGTATTATCAGTGACGCCCACTTTTAGAGATTTTTCACCTATGTGTTGAGTCAGGTGCTCTACGTCAACACGAGGTTTATCGCAGAGTAATACTGCACATTCAATCATATTCTTTAGTTGCCGCACATTCCCTGGCCAGTGATATTCCAGCATCCACTTTTCAGCCTCAGGTGTAAATCCTTCAATGAGGCGAGAATTTTCACGGGCAAACTTCTTAAGATAATATCGAGCAATCAGGAGGATGTCTTCCTTGCGTTCCCGTAAAGGTGAGATACGAATCAGGAAAACGTTAAGTCGCCAGAATAGGTCTGCACGAAACCTTCCAGCTTTCACTTCCTCCTCAAGATTCTTATTGGTGGCAGCAATGATGCGAACATCTGGGGTCAATGTCTTCGTGCCACCGACTCGTTCAAAACCAAGTCCTTCAATTACCC
>JAGHBZ010000251.1 GCA_021160705.1 Candidatus Sumerlaeota bacterium | reverse complement strand
CCGAGTTATAGGATATATTATTGTTCAAAATGGTCCCGTCACAGTCGTAGAGTCCACCTCCAGAGGTATAACCTCCCTGTGTTGAGTTAGTAGTAATTGTATTGTTCCAAATGGTGCCATTACACCAGGCGAGTCCGCCTCCATTATGTGCTGAGTTATAGATTATGATATTATTTTTTATCGTTGCATGAGTTGGATTCGTCCAAGTGCCACCACAGATTCCTCCACCAGAACCGGACGTCTTACCATTGGTTATGGTAAAGCCAGCCAGAACGCAAGTTGTTAGCTCCGTCCCGCTGAAGCTCACCACACTGCCACTCTGTCCACCGTCAATGATTGTGCTGGCGACGATGGACGGACTTGTTGGGTCAGTTGAGCGCAGGATTATGTTCTTGCCATCAAAGTGGATGTTCTCCACGTAAGTCCCCGGATACACAATAATCTCGTCTCCATCCGACGCGGCATTAATGGCGTGCTGAATCTTCTCGTAATCATAACCCCCGCCCTGTCCCACTGTGATGGTTATGCCCAGGACTGGCATACTCAGGACTAAAAAGTATAATATTACCAGATTAATCCCTATTCTCCCCAATATTTTCATCTCACGCTCCAACAATGCAATGTTCATTTCCGGAGAAACACGTATACAAATCTCCCATTGTGTTGTCAAGTCCCCTCTATGATGGGATGAAGGTCAGGGTAAAGTGTCATTCAAATCTCCTCCAACCGACCTAAACCGACTAACTGACAAAACCGACTAACCGACCTAATCCGACCTAATCCGAACATCCCCAATCTTTGAAAATCTGTTGATTCTGGTATAAGTATTCTATAATAGGTTTTCATCCTCATTCAGTTTTTTATTGCAGGAGATAGTAATGGAGCAGATACAGGTAACCGACTGGTACTACTGTGAGGTGGATGACTCGGAACGAAGGTTATTCGCAGGGAAAAAAATTGATGCACGCAAGTTTTTCAAAAAAGGGAAGAAGGCAAAAGTACCTGGTTCTATTTTTCTTGACCTGGAGCGTGATGGAAAAATTCCTGACCCGTTCTACAGCGATAACGAGAAACAGGTTCAATGGGTGGAGGAAAAGGACTGGGTGTATAGTGCCTGCGTAGATATGCCCGCTGACTGGCTCAAAAAAATTGAGCAGAATCCCTCGCAATGGCGCATTCACCTGCTGTTCAATGGCATTGATACGTTTGCTAAGATTTTCGTCAACGGAGTGCTGATTGGGAGTACCAACAATGCATTCATACCCTGGAGATTCACGCTCCCGCATCAGCGCATTATCAAAGAAGGTAAATGTACCATAACAGTATTTATTGAGTCCGCTAAGAAAAAAGGCGAGGAGTTGACCCACAAATACGGTCTCCTCAATGCGCCATTTGACAGGGGTCGTGTATATATCCGACGCCTGCAATATCTAACTGGCTGGGATTGGGGACCAAGACTCAGTGGAGCCTCCCTGTCCGGTAGTGTTCAGCTGTTTCTGTATCATTTCTCCCGTATAGATGACTTATGGGTTCGTACACTTAAACTACCCCAGGGGTCTTCTTCTGATACAGCGGAAATTGAAACTACAGTTTTGCTGGAGACTTTTTGTGAGATGTCTGCATTAAGAGTGGAGATGAGCATCTATGACCCAGAACTAAATGCAGTGGCAAAACTGGAAAGAGTCCTGAAAAACCCAAGACCCGGTGTGCAAAAGATAAATTTCTCAGTGAACATACCATCCGCACGACTATGGTATCCGCGTGGGTATGGGGAGCAACCACTTTATACCGCTGTGGTCACTCTGAGTTGTAATGGCGAAAAATTGGATGAACGTTCTGTTCGGTTTGGTATCAGGAGAGTGCATCTCCTCCAAGAACAAGACAGTCGTGGCAAATCGTTTCTATTTTGCATAAACGATAGAAAGATTTTTTGTAAAGGATACAACTGGATACCAGCGGATATTTTTCCGGGTCGCCTGACCGAGGAGGACTATCGCTCCTTACTGGAAAAAGTGGCGGACTCTAATGCCAACTGTCTCCGGGTATGGGGCGGTGGCCTGTACGAACACGACGCCTTCTACTCGCTCTGCGATGAACTGGGTATCCTTGTATGGCAGGATTTTATGTTTGCCTGCGCTGAGTATCCGGAGCAGGAGTGGTTTCTGGAGCAGGTTCATCAGGAGGCTGAGAAGGTCATCCGACGATTGCGTAATCATCCATCCATTATTCTATGGTGTGGAAACAATGAAAACGAATGGATTTACTATATGAAACATAACACCTGGAAAACCCTGCCCGGGCACAAGATTTTTGACAGCATATTGCCCTCAGTATGCGAGGAAAATGACCCGGAGCGACCTTACTGGCAATCCAGCCCATTTGGCGGTGATGACCCCAACAGTCCTGATTCAGGTGACCGCCACAATTGGTTTGTCTGGAGTGGCTGGATGCCTGTGGAAAAATATCTTGAAGATACTGGCAGATTTATCAGCGAATTCGGGTTTCAATCCTTACCGCATCCTCAGACCGTCAGGGCATTTGCTGGAGAAAATTATCATTCCTTAACCCTGACCGATACACCATTTCTGGCACACCAGAAACAGGATTTGCTCGGTAATATCCGCCTCCTCCGATACCTATACGATTATCTTGCCATACCTTCAGGAATGGATGAGCTTATTTATGCCACGCAGGTGATGCAGGCGGAGGCATTGAAACTCGCTGTTGAACACTGGCGCTCTCTGGCGTTCCATACCGCAGGTACCTTAATCTGGCAATTCAACGATTGCTGGCCGGCTATTAGCTGGTCGGTGGTGGATTATTACCGCAGAGCTAAAGCTGGCTGGTTCTATGCACGGCGCTTTTTTGCGCCGGTTCTGGTAACGCTTAAAAGAGAAAATGAAGAATTGCTTTGCTCTGTAATAAACGAATCTCAAAATGAGCTAACCGCTGATTTAGTATTGCAGACTCTCACTATGGATGGAGAAATACTCTGTGAATATAGACATCCTGTGTCTCTGCCAGCACAACATCCAGTGCAAAGTTTAAGTGTTTCGCTGGCTGAACTCAAAGTAAATTCTCCGGAAAAACAATTCGTTGTTGCCACACTATATGACCGAAAAGACTCACATATCATTTGCCGAAACATCTGCTTTCTCGCCCGACTGTCCCGCATAAAGTGGCGAAAACCTGAAGTGAGCTTAAAATCCATTAAGATAAAGGACGGCAATATCGCTGAATTAACTCTTGTCACCCGATTTTTTGCAAAATCATTATCACTTTACTTTGAAGGGGTGGCTCCCGTGAAAATCAGCGACGACTACTTTGACCTACTCCCGGGTGAAGAAAAAAAAATTCTGGTTACATTTAGCCATCCTGTCTCAGAGAAAGACCTGCGGGAAAATCTACGTTTTCGTTGCCTCAACGATTTATTTCTCACCTCCTGATGCGTAAGCATTTTTACGACTTTGCTTACTTAACAATACTTAAGACCGCATAGCATTAATAAGGAGCAGAAAAAGGAAGACGTGATTCTATATGTTGCTCAAATAAGCGATTATTAAGCTAACTTAACGAGGGGCTAATCTGAGAGGGTTCCTTGAAGGAAGCAGATGAGATTTTGATAGGTACGCAGAGAAGTCATATACCTTTTTTTCAGGCAGGAGCTCTGAGAGTGTCTCTTTTATTACAATATTTTTTCTGTTTTTGATAAAATCGCAATGATTAAAAGAGACCCGTTGAGCACTGGTGAGGATGGCAGTAGTATTTTTCACGAACCTGCATTGATATAACCAGGCATTGATAGACTCGCCTGATAACACGAGTGCAGTAGAGCATCTCTTTAGTTCTGTACGGCTAAGGCTGATAGTGCCGCCAGACATAGCAATTCCTTTATCCGCCTTATAAATTCTGACATTCTCCAGTGAGATGCGGTTTTGGGGGTTGCGGTTGGCTGAGATACCTGCCCACTTTTTTGCCGAAGGGTAGAGCAGGATTTTTGCTTTCTCTGTTCCTGAGGCTTTTAATGTTCCGCCCTTGAGCTGAAACCCGCCCCCGGGCGAGAAATAGATTTCAACACCAGGTTCAATGATGACCGATGAATGCTCCTCAATATTGATTTTTGAGTCAATAAAGAACGGGCTGGCGTATCGCATCAGCACGAGCGAACCACGAAATGGGCCTCGAAACAAAATCGGTCCCTTCGGCGGGAGAGCAATCTTAAATTGTCTGCCTGCACCACTGGTATTACCAGCGCGGTCAATCGCAATCGCCGTGTAGTAATAAGTAGTTGACGGCTTAATTTTTTTATCAACATAGAGATTGCTATTTCTCAGGGTGCCGATGAAGTTAAACTCGCCACGTTTCCCATTTTTTTCCACAGCACGATAGACGAGAATTTGTTCTAAGTCTTTTGGTCGGGGAATCAGAGAAAAAGTCAGGTTGATAGATTTTTTTGTAGTATAAAATTCTGAAACAACTGGCGGAGGCGGCGGGTCAGCATCAATGCTCAGCGGGGTGTCAAAATTTATAGCGCCAATAATTTGCGACTTATCGGTAGTGGTCATAGCGACACGAACAAGACCATACTCTACACTATCCCCAGCGGAGATGACATATCGCCCGACATAATAGCCCGGGGTCTTTTCCTCCATAGGGACACGGCGTCCCTCAGCGCCAATATCAAACCAGGCGCTGCGTCCAGCGGGACCCCAGGCTTCCACCTCTATGACGTCGCCAATTTTTAGTTTACGCGACGCTACATTTACTTTTATTTTTTTTATCTGTTCAGAGGATTTTGTTGGATGGTTTAGGTTTGCCAGAGGTTCGGTAGCATATTCGCCTAACCCACGAATGGTCTCTATCACTTTACTTGAACGAAGATATGCCAACGTGCCTATACCTTCAGTTGCCAGCCCGAGCAGGCTTGTCGGAAGTGCAATCTTGCGATTTGTCGCACTGACCTCGTTATAGAACACCCTGTTGCCTGTGCGGTAATCAGTAATCCAGAATTTGCCGGAGGCTTTGATATGAGAATAGAATAAAAGGTATAAATAAGAGAAGTTTGTTAACTCGCCCTGTGCAATCAGATGAGTTGCCAGGCAATCAGTGAGCTGTGCTGGCAAGATGTTCTCTGGTTTTTTGTTGGTCCGCCGACATAAATAGACTACCTTGCTGTCAACATAGCTTAAAGGGACTGTGGGGATATTATTGTTGACCAGTCCAAGATAAAAATATCGTCTAAGTCTTTCGGCTAAAAACCTATTTTGCTCTTCCGTGCTGTCAAAAGGGAGTACTGCCACTCTCTCCAGTGGATTTGGAGAAAGCCGTTTATAATCTACGTAAGGCGAGGCTTTATAATACACACCACAGGCAACGCTACAACAAAATAACCCAACTATACAAAAATACATCGCCCTTATCTTGATTCTCTTACTATTCATAAATGTGTCTTTCCAGTGCGAGAACACGTATCCGGCAACGCTTATGAACCAAAAACAACTTAAAGTACAAATTGCGTTGCGTAATCTTATTCGGATGTTAAGGATGTATTTTGATTGTAGAGAACGAATCTTGACTAAACAGGTAACATTGCTTTAACACAATACTCATTCTTATGTCAACCGCACACCGACATACGGATAGACGACTTGAGATATGGCTCCTGTGTGGTGGACAATCCCCTGAACACGAGGTCTCGCTCTCTTCTGCACGTACCTGTGCCTGTCAGATGGACTTGAACAAATACCGCATAAAACCTGTTTGTATCACCAGAAGAGAAGGGATATGGCTTGTGCCAGAGAGATATATTTCCACTCCTACACAGCAGACCAAACAGGTAAATTTGGTGTTTGACAACTTCTCTTTAGAAAAACAGACAAATAGAAAAACACTCAAAGAGCACGGGATAGATTCGCTTGAGCTGGAAGAGGTTATAAAAGTGCTGAGAACTACGCCACCTGCTCTGGTCTTTGTTCTTTTGCACGGTCCCTATGGTGAAGACGGAACAGTACAGGCACTGTTAGATTTTGTAAATGTTCCTTACACTGGCTCAGGTGTTCTTGCCAGTGCGCTGGCAATGGATAAGATTAGGTGTCAGGAGTTTCTGCGAGCGAACTCAATTCCCACACCACCATCTATTGCAGTGCGAGTTGTCCGAAAAAGACCATTCCGGGTAGTCCACTTTTCCACATCAAGACCAGTCTCCTGTAATCAACTCTGGGATGCCATTGTTGCCGAGTTAACCTTGCCTGTTATCGTCAAGCCATCCCGGTGTGGTTCAAGCGTTGGGATGACAATCGTTGAGCAATGCTCACATCTCTTACCAGCACTGAAACTCGCCGCTGAGTTTGACGACGAAATTCTCATTGAGAAATTTATTAATGGTATTGAAGTAACCTGTGGAGTTATTGAACAAGAAAAAGCAGGAAGATTAGAGCCTGTTGCACTTCCGCTCACAGAGATTATTCCGGTGGATGCACCATTTTTTGACTACGACTCCAAGTACATACCCGGAAAATCTCAGGAGATTACGCCAGCACGAATACCCTCCGCACTTACCAGAAAAATCCAGGAGCTCTCGCTTTCAGCAGTGAAACTCATCGGGTTTCGGGATATGGCTCGGGTGGATTTTATTATTGCGCAGGATGGCACGCCATATCTCCTGGAGATTAATACCATTCCGGGTATGACCCCTACATCGCTTCTCCCTCAGGGTGCACAGGCAAAAGGCATTCGCTTTCCCCGACTCCTGGATATAATCATCCACTCCGCATTGCTCCATCGCAAGAAAACACATCCCCCCAAATCGGAAACGAGAAAAGCACCTGGCAGAAATAAAGACAGACCTACAGAGCTATCAGACTGAATTATGAAATCTTATCATCTTATTTCAAAAGTGTCTGCTCTGAGTCTTGCTTCCTTATTTTTTCCTTCAACAAATTAAGAAAAGGAGGATAGCCCTGGAGAAAAGAAAAGAGTTCTCTGGCAGTGAATCTATGTCCGGTACGGTTCAGATGAGATGCATCGCCGGGGAGATAGAGAAAAAACTGGTCAGTCTGCGACACAGATGAAAAAGCAGGCGTCAGGTCAAAGCAGTCCAGCCTTGCTTCTTTAATATATTTCTTCACATATTTAATGGCATCCCGGTACACCGCATTCTCAGAATTGAGCTGGTAGCTCAGCGGAAAAATTACAACCGCTACTGCAATATTATGAGCCTCGCAGAGTGCTTTCAGTCGTCTGAATTGTCGTTTTAACCATTTGACCTGTTCTGCATTCTCATTCACCAGTATGTCCAGACACCAGCTCAGCCAGAGCGAGCGTGCACCGCCATCTTTCTTTTTGGTTCTTTTCATCTTCACAGATTGATAGACCTGTAGCGCAATGGCATATAGTTTAGAGACTTTTTGCCCATAGAGCGTGAGCACTTCTCCTGGTGTTATGTCCTTATATGTCTTGGTGAATATATTTTCTCTGCCAGCTTTGCCCGGGTCGGCGGGGAAAAATTCACGTGGAATTTTTTTTAGATGATAGAGCACTGTGGTGCCCATATGCACCAGTGGGTCGTCCACATCATTCATACTGAACTGTAAAAGCACAATGTCAGGCTGAAGGCTGATTCCACGCTTCTCCAGCCAGGAGACTTCATTGAAAGTATTCCATCCGCAGGCGGATGGATTTAACACTTCAAATCTAACCGCAATGTTTTGTTTCTGAGCCCAATCATTAAGCAGGTTCTGGAGTTGCCGGGAGTAAATTTCTGGCTGGTCAATGCGAACTCCAAACGAAACGGAGTCGCCTATAGTAAGGATTCGTATCACTCCGGGTGGTTTTCTCTTTTTTATTTCATCGCCTCTAAGCCCCAGAGAATTTATCCTGTAGTGAATCTGCTCCTGCTGGTCTTTGTAAAAGAAGGTTAGGCTCGCATCAGGACGTAACTCATAGAGTATCTCCGGGTAGTCGCTTGGCTGATGAATACCCTGCAACTCAAATACTACATATCGCTCCTTGTAGATGAGACGCGCTACACCTTCAGCCACTGCCAGTGCCAGCACTAACGCAATAAGAACCACTGCAAGCTCTGGCAAAACCTTACCAATCCATCTCCGGACACCCGGATTAATCATAACCAGCAATTCTATAATAACGAAAACCCCTAATAGCACTCCACAGATATTCCGGAGGTATACAAAGAGTTTTTGCCTGACAAAGTCAGGATAAACTAAATCAAATTGTCTTGCCCAGCTGAACAGGAGATGTGAGGCGATAAATCCGAGTAGAAAAATTACTGCAAGTGCACCCACTATCCGAGGAGTAGCAGATGGAGAAATCTCAAACCGACTCCTCACGAGTCTTTTAGCAGTGCTGAGTTTCCTCTCCGGTCGTGTCATCTTTTCCCTTTGTAATTCAATAAAAAAGCACGCAGAGAATCATAGGACACAACTCATAACAGCTCAAATGGTTTATCCCATCAGGCTCCCGGAGCGCGCTGAATCTCGCTCATAAAATTAAAAGTCAAAATCCAGATAATTTAAGAGCAAATTGTCTTGAATATTCCACCGAAGTGGAAAAAGATTGATGCTTTATTTAACTTAGACTTTATCTGGAGCAAGAAAATGGCAGAAAAGGTTTTAGTGACCGGTGGTGCAGGGTTCATTGGGTCGCACGTGGTTGATTTGCTGGTTGAACGTGGTTACTCGGTGGTCATTTATGACAATTTGACTCCGCAGGTGCACGGAGAAGCTCAACATCCTCCTGATTATCTGAATAAGGATGCAGAGCTGATTATTGGAGATGTGCGTGACCGCGAAGCAGTGGAGAAATGCCTGAAGGATGTGGACGTGGTGGTTCATCTTGCCGCCGCAGTTGGTGTTGGGCAATCTATGTATATGGTTCGCGAATACGTTGATGTTAACGCCCTTGGCACTGCAACGCTACTTGACGTTATTGTGAACAACCCCCGGCTCAGGGTGAGAAAAATAATTGTGGCATCCTCTATGTCCACATACGGTGAGGGAAAATATGAATGTGCAAAATGCGGCGTGGTGTATCCCAGACTGCGTCCATACGAACAACTCCAGCGGAGGGAGTGGGAATTGTATTGCCCTCGCTGTGGCAAAAACTCGCCACCTCTGAGTCCTCTGCCTACTGACGAAGAAAAACCTCAGTTTCCTGCGTCGGTATATGCGGTCACTAAACGCGACCAGGAAGAGATGGTGCTCTCAACCTGCTGGTCGTATAAAATCCCTGCGGTGGCAATGCGGTTCTTTAATGTATTTGGACATCGGCAGGCATTGAGTAATCCGTATACAGGCGTGGCTGCAATTTTCTCTACACGTTTGCTTAACAATAAGCCACCCGTGATTTTTGAAGATGGCAGGCAGAGCAGAGATTTTGTACACGTCTCTGACGTTGCACAGGCCGTATTGCTGGCTATCCAGAGGAGTGAAGCGGATTTTACCGCACTGAACGTGGGAACCGGTAGGGCAGTGAGCATACTGGAGATTGCAAAACGACTGGCTGAGGCACTCGGCAAACAGGAGATTCGTCCACTCTTTCCACAAAAATTCAGGGCTGGTGATATTCGGCATTGTTTCGCTGATATTTCCCGGATTAAAACTTTGCTCGGGTTTGAACCAAAAGTAGACCTCACCAAAGGGATTGAGATACTCGCGGATTGGGCAAGGAGTCAACAACCTGAAGACCGTCTGGAGCAGGCTACCTCTGAACTGGAACAACACGGACTGACGTTTTAAGGATGATAAAAAATACAAGAGATTAAGAAATGTCTTTCTCTCCCTTGATGAATTGAGGGGCTAATGAAAAGATGTTGTCTTATCTCCTCGCGAACTCCGGGAAATTACCGATTATAGAACAGAGAAAGTGAACTAAGATGCCACTTGACAATATAGACAATCTCTTATATAT
>JAGHBZ010000024.1 GCA_021160705.1 Candidatus Sumerlaeota bacterium | reverse complement strand
GATATTAAGGAGTTCTCTAAGAGCTTGGAGAATGGTGTTCTTCCTTATTAGCCTTTCAACTGCTTAACCAATAATGCAACTCTCTTTCCAAGTTTCATAGCATTTTGAGTAGCCCTTTTATCCGGCGACCCGGTGCAGGAGGTCCCATAATGCCCGGTGGCATCCATCGGGTCACCCACGATTATCATACCGTAAATCAACATTGCCTGAATGATAGACATAATAGTAGTCTCTTTACCCCCGGAAGGGTCTCCAGAGGTAGCGAACGCTGCACCTACTTTGTTTTCCATCTCCTTACGCCGATCCACAAATTTATCAAAGACCTCTTTCAATTCAGCTGCCATCGTTCCAAAGTACACAGGTGAGCCAGCAATAATCCCGTCTGCGGATACAAAATCATCCTCGCTCACTTCTCTGGCAGGTTTAATAATACAATTTACTCCTTCAACTTCCTCCACGCCTCTGCCTACTGCCTCAGCCAGCTGCTTTGTGTTTCCAGTCCTTGAATAATACATTACCAGAACATTCATAATTCCCACCTCTCTCATTTTAAGATTAAATTTCTTAAACCCCTAAAGAGAAGAGAACCAATTATTATAATTTTGAGATAGTATAGTAAATTATGTATATGACCTTTCTGGTGTAAAGGAAAAAGTGTAAATTTCGGTTATGGCTATGCCTCTAAGGTAAGGGAGAAAAAAAAGAGAATAGGATAGATGTGGTTATGTTTTAGACTCTTCTTCTATTTTTTCTTCTTCGGTTTCTTCGCCTACCCGACGTAGTCCTGTAGCAAATGAAACGATGTGTTGTACAACCCCAAATGTCACATAACTCCAGAACCCTGCAAAAATCAGTAATTCCTTAAACGGTCGCAGTACTAAAAATACAAGCATTCCACTCATCACCAGCAGGACTATCTCAGCTGGGTCTAAATGAATATTCTTGGCACTCGGATATGAAACACGGCTAACCATTAGATATGCCATTGCCACCACAACCAAAGGGAAGAGTTTGACAGTAAAGACAGGATTCAGTCGTTGAAAAACTGAAAACGTAACAATCAGAACTCCTGCAGCTGCAGGTATAGGCAGTCCTACGAAAGTATATCTTGGTCTCCGAAGTGCCATCACATTAAACCTTGCCAGCCGGAGTGCACCACAAACCACATAAAGCGATACCACTCCAGCAGCAATATTCTCTTTCACACCCTGTGAGGTAAGGAACGTAAATGTTAACATTGCAGGTGCTACACCGAACACTACAAGGTCGGACAATGAATCATAGTTAAGCCCAAAGACACTTTGCGTCTTTGTAAGCCGTGCGATTTTACCGTCAAGTGAATCGAGCACCACACCCAGGAGTATCAGCCAGTATGCACTGGTAAGGTTACCCTTGAACACGCTTATTAGCGCCAGTACACCACAAAAGAGACTGGCACTGGTAAATAAGTTTGGCAATAAGTATGCTCGTTTCATTATGCAGTACTCTCCCGGTTAAAAGAGTCATTTAGTTCCTCTGAAGGCAGAATAGCAATCACCGATTCACCCGCACGTACCCGCTGTCCTTTCTTGACCCTTAACTGGGCTGACGCAGGAATATATAACTCCACTCGCGACCCAAAACATATTAACCCTATTCGCTCGCCCTGGTTAAGCTCCTGCCCAATACGCAGAGGACAAATTATTCTTCGTGCTACAATTCCTGCAATCTGTTTGACCAGAACAGTATATTTCTCATTCTGCAGATACACAAAGTTTGCCTCGTTTCTCTCAGATGCTTTATCCGAGAATGCTGCATAAAACTTGCCAGGTCTATACCGCAGGTCAATTACACGAGCGTGCAAGGGACTACGATTTACGTGTACATTGAATAATGACATAAAAATTGATACCTTAATAGCGCCATTCATTTCTTTTTCTGACTCTTCAGAGACCTCTTTAATGCTCAGGACTTTTCCATCCGCCGGTGAAACTATTGCACCGGGAATTCGGGGTGTATGTCGCTCCGGGTCACGAAAAAAGAATATCAGTCCACCACCCACTCCAAGAAAAAACACCCCAGCTATTTCTATCCCGACAATGAAAAAAACTATACCGATTCCTATTGCGGGAAGTATAAATCTCCACCCCACCTGCGATATATTTAAAAAGGAGCTACGTCCACTCACTGACCAATCCTTCTTCTCTTTCATCAGTAAAAAATACAAACAACAATGTAGTACACCCTTAAATATTAATCAAGAAAATTGTCAACAATTAATCAGAAATTTTCGGATAACATTTTTCGCACTAAAGAACTCTTCATCTTATTGACCAAAAAGTTCACACCAGCCATTAACCGACTCAGCCAATATTCTTGAGAGAATGTTTCACGTTAATCCAGCAAAAACCTCAGGACTACATATCACCGGGCGGATAAATGGCAGTAAGGGCATCCAGGATAATCGTACCCGAAGTTTTATACAATTCTCTGGATTGCGCCAGATACAGTTGCTCGAATGTCACGGGATAGTCCATTTTTGCTCCTGGATTTGTCCATTTGGGTGAGATTTGAGAATTGCTAATCCGAAGCAGTCGCCATCCCCTCCAGAACACTCCCGAAGCTCCACTCGTAAAATCTGCGATGAACCGTTCCCCATCTTTATCAACGAGTTCTCCCCGTAACCAACCATTTTTGCCATCCCCGTATACCCAGATACTGTACTCCTGTGGCGGTTTCTCAATGCGCACATTAATCGGGATATAAATCGCAGTCACTCCACCGTGTAGCATTGAGTAATCCAGTCGGCACGCTCCACTGCCCTCTTTCTTTTTTATCTTCTCAATACTGAGCCTTGTCTTCTGAGTGTCAAAACGATGACCATATAGGCAGGTGGTCTTTCCTTCAGGCGTCGGAGGTAGATGGTCAAAGGCGTAGAGTATCTTCTCTTTAAACATCTCTACATATACTGGTAAGGTGGCTGATATTTTTTCCACCCCTCCTCCAAGGCTCACCACAATTTTTCCACTGCCCTGTCTGGTGGCTCTAATTGTCAGAGTCTCTCTGTCTATGTTAACGCATTCTGGGACCTCAATTTTAAAATCTGAGTTGCGCACTGCCATATCTTTGCCCTGCTTGTTTTTGACTTTGATGTTGAGCCTCACACTATCCTTTAAACGCATTACCAGTACTCCGGGTTTAATGACAATTTTATGTGGCTGTTCTATTATTACCGGGACACGATAGGAAATTTGCGGAGCGGATTTGAGCCTGACGCTCAGTGCTCCTCTCGCAGGCTGAGAACCTGCAACAAATATCTTATGTTCAGACACCGTGCCCAGTCCCCCCGGGACATCCACAACGAAATCCTCCGGGCTTACCTGCAGTGGATTCTGATTCGCATCATAAGCAAAGAAGTTAAGAACTGCTGAGCATCGGACAGGTAGAGTTAATTTATCCGGGAAAACTTCAATGCGATGTGGTTTTCCAATCGGTGCAGTGCTGACAAGCAATAGTGCGTTGGTGACAGTCCGCTCACCACCACGGTCAGATGGACGATTGACTACCTCGCCTCTTACCCACATAGTAGTTGAACCTCCACCATCAAGATTCATAGCTTTCCAGGCACCGTGCTCTCTAAGGTATCGGGCTACCCAGTAGAGGTTAGCACCAATACTCAGTCCGGGTTGTCTCCCGTCAATGGTCATAAAGAAGAGCGTCTTTTTATCCCGAGAAAAGCCAATAGCAGTCCTGGGGTGTTTATCATTAACAAAAGAGTCGCGGATTTTTTCCTTGCGGTTATCAATATTAACCCTGCCCTCATCCAGTATGATTGGTCCGCCACCTACCATAAGGACAATGGGACGCTGAACACCCGGAACCCTGACATTAATTCTGATGCGTTTGCCTATCTCGGCAAGATTCTGCTCAAGAAACTTTTTTCCCTCCCCAGTCCCACTCAGTACAAGTGTTCCCTTTTCTATTTCCGAGTCTCCTGCATTTTTTCTTACCTGAATCACTTCAGCTTCACAGGGTTTATTTGGAATAAATTCTGAGGAAAGCATTCTGAGTATTATCTCTGTTCTCCCGTCAGCTGAAGTCCTGGTCGTTTCTCCAAATGCAGGGGTATATAGAAACAGGTCTTTTTGTTCGGGAGGTAACTTCCGAAAGTCCCCATCAACATTAATCACGTCAATTGCACAGGTGGTCCTATCATCAACCTCCACCACCATATTCATTGTGGCGACTGATATATATGGTGTCTTCTGGTCATCCATCATAAAGACCGCACGGGGAACCTCAATATGATGTGACTTATAAATCATCCCTTCATCCACAAACGGACCAATCGGGATATATTTACTTCGCCAGAAATCAGCATTGATTGCAGACACAACAATATGATTCGCCCGGCTCTCTCGTGTAGCCATCTGGCTGGTCTTTTCGCCACCAAACAGAAAGTCACTACCTTTCTCAGCTT
>JAGHBZ010000160.1 GCA_021160705.1 Candidatus Sumerlaeota bacterium | reverse complement strand
TTTTTATTGTTCCTCCTACATTTATGCTTCTGGATGAGTTTAAAAAGTTGAGAGCTTTTCTGGCAAAAAATGGCGGAACAGCGATAATCTACCTGGGGCCAGATGTATTTAAACCCGAGGCAGATGTTTCATCAGTGGTGTTAGATTTTCGTAAATCTGATACGTTCACTTCTCGTTTAGAACTGTTGGAATACTGTAACAATAAGATACATACGATAAAAGTCAACCCCCACTGGCAGGGCGAGATAGTCAAGTTTGAAACAGATTACACGCGTACTTTAGAAAGTATATGCTCTTACCGTTTAGGTGAAGTTTACGAGATAAGGATTTCTCCCAGAACACCTGAGATTAAACACAACCCGTATATTACAAGAAACACATTGTTAAACGGAAAAAAATATTTACCGCTTCTAAATGGACGAAACCTCAAATGTCACAAGATTATTTATGAAAATCTAACAGGCTATTGGATTAAGAAAACAGACATAAAAAAACTACGAGGATATTTTAGTACGCCCCATATTGTTGTTGGACATGGGTTCAGGGAGAATGGCAAAGTAGGCGCAGCTTATGATAAAAAATGCTATCCCTGGATGGGCGATGTTTATCATCTACTCCGCAAGAATGATTTATTTACCCGTGATTTTGACTTAAGTGACGCCCAGATTCTCGACTATCTCAACTCAGAGTACGTAAAAAGATATATCAAAGACACATACCGTGAAATTACTTATCATTTAAGTATTACGCAATTAAAAAATCTCCCCTTGCCTACGCAAAAGGAATGGCGAGAAATAAGAGAAAGAATATTTAAAGATGAGCAGGCTAAACAAAGTAAATTGGAATAGGTTCAAAGAATTGACTACAAAATTGATTGAATTCAGGGCAAAGTTGTCGCGGGTGCCAATTCGTGCGGAAAGTTGGGAAGAGGTCATATATGCCGTGCTTCTCTATATGGAATACGAAGTCTCCTGGGAGCCAACTTCTCACGCAAAAGGAGTGGATTTGGAGATTAAAATCAATGATGGGATTTTAAAAATTTCTGCAAAAGGTGGAAAAGTAACCACTAATCAAAGACTTTCACTTTCCTCTTACCGTCTTACTCGCTTTAGAACACTTCCTGAAATGTTAGAATTTTTAAATAAAAACGCTACCGAATTAGATGTTTATCTTATCTGTGCGAGGGAAGAAAAACCAGATATTGTAAGGTATCATATTTTTAGAATTTTACCGAACGAGCTTGTTCCAGAGGCGGCACTAAATCCTAATAATTGGGAGGAAAATGAACAAGGCTGGAGGTTAAGAGCGGATGTGGGATTTGAGGCAAACATTATTAAAAAAATGTCTAATCAATTATGGTATTCTATCCCTTTGAATTTTTCACAGCTTGAGCAATTAGCCATCGTAAACATATCTAAGAGAGATATAGGCTCTGCTCTCTTGGAAATTCTGGAGGCATTGGATAAAAAGAAATGGCAAATTAGAGAATCATTAGAGCCGTACAGCGATTAGTTTTACTAAAAAGTTTCATAGTCGTTCTTGTAGAGGAATCAACCATAGCAGATTGCACAGGGTGGAAGGTTTGTACCTTATTGCACTTGCTCAATCTCTGGCACTATAAAAATTTCTTCTATGCTAAGAGGGAGCTGGACCGGGGAGATTAGAGTAGTGGAGAAGGTACAAGGTTAGTGGATAAAAACTAACTTGAGTTTTCCACGAGAGTACATAAAAATAAAAGGTTTCACTCTTCAAGAGAAGCAAAAAGAGGAGGCGGGAGATAAAATGACGGAACGTTATGCG
This sequence comes from Candidatus Sumerlaeota bacterium, assembly GCA_021160705.1. Lineage (GTDB taxonomy): Bacteria > Sumerlaeota > Sumerlaeia > MWCT01 > JAGHBZ01 > JAGHBZ01. The sequence continues at coordinate 6,354 of JAGHBZ010000160.1, read as the reverse complement.
GTCAGACAAAGCGGCTCCGGGGGGCAGGGGATGATTCTTGCCGGAGTCATCCTTGCCGAGGCGGTGGGTATTTACGATGGTAAAAATGTTGCGCAGACCCAGTCCTATGGACCTGAAGCACGAGGTGGAGCAAGTCGCTCCGATGTAGTCATCTCGGACGGTGAAATCGACTACCCCAAGGCTGAAGAAATTGACCTCCTGATGACATTAACCCAGGAGTCTTTTGATAATTACCACAAGTCCTTAAAACCTGATGGAATACTTATATACGATAGCGACTATGTGAAACCCAATGTTAAGAATCCGCCTTTCAAGATGTACGGCTACCCAATAATAAGGGTGGCACGTGAATACGTGGGCAAGGAGATTGTAGCCAACATCGTGGCACTGGGCATAATCGCAGAGAAGACCGGTATCGTGAGCAAAGAATCTCTGGAGAAGGCAGTACTGGCACGTGTGCCTAAAGGCACTGAAGTGCTCAACCGCCGTGCCCTGGAGACAGGGTATCTGCTTGCTCAGGGCAAAAAACTCCTGGATTAAAAAACTTGAATATTTGATTTTATCTCAATATTAAAAGTTTAGAGGAGGTGAATTAAAACTATGAATGATGACGTTAAAAAAGTGAACGACATTATCCGTGAGGCTGGGATTAAAGCGCTCCAGGAGACAGATTCAGAACCAGAGCCTCAGCTAACCGGAGGGGTTCAATGGCCTGTGAGTGTCCAGCTCGGAAGAGGTCTGGAGGGCGCAATTGCTTGCGAGACAACTATTGGCTATGTCAATGGCACAAAAGGTTGGCTAATCTATCGTGGCTACAATATATTTGACCTGGCAGAGAAGTCCTCATTTGAGGAGACTTCGTATCTCTTACTTTTCGGCAAACTGCCCACCCAGCAGGAGCTGGATGACTTTAAGAAGAAACTCAAGGACAATATGCCCGTACCAAAACAGGTCGTTGACATCCTTAAGAGTCTGCCAACCTCAAAGACACATCCTATGTCAGCACTGCGAACCGCAGTCTCTATACTGGGGATGATGGATGAGACCGCAGAGCAGACCACTGTGGAGGCTGAAAGAGAGGTGGCTATTAAATTAATCGCACAGCTGGCAACTCTGGCTGGAGCCGTTGCCCGAATTCGCAAAGGCGCTGAACCCATTGAGCCTGACCCCGCCCTCAGCCATGCCGGGAATTTCCTTTATATGATGACCGGCGAAAAACCCGACCCTGTGCTGGAACGCATTATGGACGTGGCATTAATCCTTCATGCCGACCACGGGATGAATGCATCTACATTTACTACAATGGTGGTCAACTCCTCCCTCTCTGATATGTATAGCTCTATCTCAGCGGGTATCGGTAGCCTGAAGGGACCGCTTCATGGTGGTGCAAACGAACGCGTGCTCTACGACCTGGATGAAATTGGTTCTCCGGAAAATGTTGAACCCTGGTTCAGAAAAGCACGAGAGACCAAACGTAAAGTTATGGGGTTCGGTCACCGGGTCTATAAGGCGTATGACCCTCGTGCACGTATCCTCAAACCCCTCGCTGATATGCTCTCGGAGCGTAACCCGGAACACCGCAAACTCTTTGAGATTGCGGTCAAACTTGATGATATTGTCTGCGCTGAACTCGGCAAAGAGAAAAAAGTCTTTCCAAACGTTGATTTCTACAGTGGCATTGTATACAGGGCAATGGGTATTGAGACCCCTATGTTCACTCCAATCTTTGCGGTCAGCCGTGTCTCTGGCTGGACTGCTCGCGTGCTGGAGTATCTTGCTCAGAACCGAATATTCCGACCCCGTGCGGTCTATGTCGGTCCGATTAAACAGGACTACGTACCCATTGAACAGCGTAGCTGAGTGGTCTTTACATCCTCTCTCACTTATAGGGCACCGGATACTACTAATACTACCCGGTGCCCTTTATTATGCACACCACCCTAACCCCTTGCTCTTATATTTTGTTCTCCTAATAATGATACTTGACCAAATGAGGATAAATAAGTCTAATATAGCCCCATTACGACTCATTACCAGAGGTTGAGATGCGAAGAATACCAATCCCTTTGATTTTATTCTTATTGTTCATCCTTTTGATAGAAGGGAGCTACTGTCTCTACCGGATACAAAAAGAAGGATATGGAGTGAATAGAATTATACTGCCGAAGGGAATGATAGGTACGCCAAATGGACTCCTGATATTTGTGTATACAGACACAGAGTGTAAGCATCTGAAGAAAATCATCTACCACGCTAAGGGTCTGCCGTTGAAAATCCCTGCCGACGGGGTGCCTGGGGTTACAATTAAGCACTGGCGCTTTTCCTGCAGACTTGTAGGAAGACTTAAAGTTAAGAAGTCTGCTATTTATGAATTCCACTTCAAATTTAAGGATGGGGCAAGGTTATTTATTGACGGGAAAAAGGTCGCAGATTTCTGGACTGATAAGTCCTGGAATACAAGATTATTAAAAGAAATACCCTTAAAAAGCGGATGGCATTCAATAGAACTCGCACTCAGGATAATCAGCTATGGTGGTTATGCGGAGCTCTCCTGGCGGGAAAAAGGGCAAAAGAAGTTCGCTCTGCTCACTGCAAAAGACTTAATACCAGCTATACCCTGAGAAAAATCGTCCCGCTGTTTAAGCCTATGAGAGAGTTTCAAACACAAAAAACTTATGCAAATCTTGTCTATTTGCTCCTGCTTTTAAGTGGGGTAACACTTGGCTGGCGATTTTATATCCAGCACAAAGATACTTTTCATTACATTCAGGCGACAAAACGCTCAAATCCCACTGGCAGGGCGACCGCTCTTCTGTGGCAGTATGAGGGAGAACCTCTGCGTTCCGGTCAGATGCTCCACATAAAAGCACGGTATTTGCACTTTGGCGGGCGAGGGAAGATGCGGGTGCTCATTTATGAAGACAGCAACCACGACGGCATACCTGACAGAGAGATTGCTACAAGCCAATGGACAACAGGAAAAGACCACCTTGACTGGTTCGAGTATCGCATCAGAGTGAATAAAGCCTGGCAGAGACCTTTATTTATTGGGATTGAACGACCACCGGGATTAAAGACTTTCTGGATTGAAAAGTTCAACTGGCATTTCACCCCGCTCAGCTCCTACTTTTTTTACAGAGAGAATAGCAACGACAAGTTTAAAAAAGGTAACTATCCACTTGCATCAGAGCTGCTTCTCTCTGAGCTCTCTTCTGAAAAGGAATCAGACGCTAAAGCAAATACATTGCTTCTTATAATAGGTGGTGTGGCGGGGATTTGTGCTCTGTGGCTCTCCATCCGGAAGAAAGTCGTCATCTTTCCATATCTGGCACTGCTTGTGGTTGTATTAGTCTGGCGATGGGTATCCGCACTTGCACCGACTACCAATCGCTGGTCAGGGTTCTTCTTTCCCCGAATGGAGCAATTCTGGCTCTGGTCTGTCTTTATCGCTGGGAGTCTATGCTGTTTACCCTCTGTAGCTTTCTGGGTATATGATATGATAGGTCTAATCTCCCGGTGGTGGCGACGAAGAAAAATACCACTCCGAACCATTGGCTACGCTCTGCTCATCTTTGCAGGTGCGTATGTGTTCTGGGTGTGGCGAAGCAATGCTATTTATGGCGACGGGTATGGTCCCTTGATGTTAGGGTATACGTATCATAATCCATTTGCTCTTGCTTTGTATGACGGTTTTAAGCTCTCTGTGAAGGCACTCTTTCCCGGATTCTTCTTCGCCTGGTACCGAACCATTCCTGTTTATTCAGCACTCTGGGGCGTACTGTTCATTGTTGTCCTACTACTGCTCTCAAGAACCTGGGGAAGAAACTCCAGAGAGCACTGGCTGGTGTTTCTCTCATTGATTACCCTGCCAGCGGTAGCGGAATTTTTTGGTTATGTAGAGGTATATGCCTCGGTCATTTGCCTCTCCGTGTTCGTGCTTTTTCTTTTCGGTGAATATTGCAGGAAAAAGACCTCAGTGGTCGGATTAAGCGCTGGTGCGTTCTTTAATTATCTCCATCACCTCTCCAGCGCACTTTTTCTGCCAGTTGTAATTGTGGCGTGGGTAAAAGAGTTCTTCCATTCACGCACACGCATAATCAAAAGAGTCTGGCTCACCGGAAGGGCTGTATTGTTTACACTTTTTCTGGCTGGTTTTATCTGGGCACAATGTATGTTTCTCCTGTTTACTCTTCATTATAAATTTGATTTAGACCGCCTGAAAAGGGATGTTCCGCGATATGGATTGGAGTTCCTGTATGGGAGCACAAATCGCCCACTCTCAAAAGTCTTTCTCTTATCAAATAGACCGCACGGACCTCATATTTACGGTCTGGCGACTGCTTCGCATCTCAAACAAACGGTCGCTGAATGGATGTTTCTCAACCCGATGGCGATTTTCCTGTTTGTGGTCTTAAATCTGCTCTATGTAAGAAGAATAGCCTCAGATGCAAGATGGCTGGCGTTAACTCTCACAGGGTTGTTTTTTATTGCCGGTGCATTTTTACTCTCGCCATCTTACCCGTACCCCAAGGACTGGGACTTATTTTCTCTTCATTCTGTAGTCCTGCAGTTTATCTCATTTCTCTTCATTTTACGGTTCGTTAAGACCCGCTGGCGTCGGTATATTCTCATTACCCTTATTGTGTATCAATTCCTCTGGACATTGCCTTTTCTCTATTACAATCATTTCTGTGGCGTTCCCATCAAAGAGCGATTCTTCGGGTTTTATTAAAACCAATTTTTGCCGCCATTTACACCCAGCGACCGGGCACTACCTGGCTGATTACCGAGCGATTTTAGTATTGCACATATATTGTAATCGTACAAACAATAACCAATTAAACCAATTAGTTCTTCTTTAACGCTAAAGTTGAGGTGGAGCATTGGCTGAGCATATTCAATTGACTGAGCAGGGACGACTCCTCTCCCTTGATGTATTTCGTGGGATTACCATTGCTGGTATGATTCTGGTCAACAATCCCGGCAGCTGGCGTTATGTCTATCCATCATTACGCCACGCTGAATGGCACGGCTGGACACCAACGGATATGATTTTTCCGTTCTTTCTCTTTATTGTCGGAGTGGCGATGACTTTTTCTTTTGCTAAACGTCTTGGGCGTGGCGACACCCGGTCAAAACTCTTCACGCACGTACTCAAGCGAAGTGTCATACTTTTTGTACTGGGATTATTGCTGGCGTTTTTCCCAAAGTGTATTATCCCGGAATTTGACCTCTCAAAACTACGAATACCTGGGGTGCTTCAGCGGATTGCACTGTGTTATTTCTTTGCCTCAATCATTGTAATGAATTGCGGTGTGAAGGGACGCGCATACTGGGCTGTCAGCCTGCTAATCATATACTGGGCTTTGATGAAACTTGTGCCCGTACCTGGTTTTGGCGCTGGCGACCTCTCTCAAGAGGGCAACCTCGTTGGCTATATTGACCGAAAACTCATCCCTGGCAAACTCTGGCTTGGCAACTTTGACCCTGAAGGTATCCTCAGCACTATTCCTGCTATTTCCACCACCCTGTTCGGGGTGCTGACCGGCAACCTCCTTCATTCCTCTAAGACGCATCTCGAAAAGACCATCCTGATGTTTGTGTTCGGTAACGTCGGGCTGGTTCTCGGTTGCATTATGAATATATGGTTTCCAATAAACAAGAATCTCTGGACGAGCTCCTACGTGGTGTTTATGGCAGGACTCGCATTGCATTTCCTGGCAATGTGTTACTGGCTAATTGAAATTAAAGGCTACAGAAAATGGGCATATCCATTCGTGGTGTTTGGCACAAACGCAATATTCTTCTATGTTGCCTCAGGGGTTGTGGCTCGGTTGCTTTATCTGATTAAACTTCAGCTGGCTGATGGCACTACCATTGCCCTGAAGACCTACATCTATAAATACTGGTTTGCCTCCTGGGCTGGCAACCTCAATGGTTCGCTGTTCTATGCTATCAGCTACATCATCCTCTGGTGTATACTCCTCATCCCCCTGTATCAAAAACGTATTTTCATCAAGATTTAGGAGTCTGCCTCTCACGCCCCAACTGGTTCTTTTTCTTTATTTTTAAATGCTGTGGAAAAGTTTTTTACATCATTTTAGCTCTTTTTCATACACAGAAGGATAGCTATTATGGGAAATTATGTAAAATCTGGACTTTAAATAAGAAGTAAGAATCTGTGGAAAACCTGTGTATATATTTTATTTTTGTGAAATATAATCATTGTAAGTATTGTATTTTCAATCAAAAAAGTGGTGAAGGGGTTTTCCACAGCTTTTGTGGAAAAACCTTTATATCTTTATTATGCCTTCAAGACGATGCTTATACCTCTTAAGGTTTCTATTTTTAGGC
>JAGHBZ010000262.1 GCA_021160705.1 Candidatus Sumerlaeota bacterium | reverse complement strand
ATCTTCGGGTTATCAGGAGATTAACCTTATCGGGACAAATGTGAGTGCCTATGGACAGGACATAGGCACAAATTTACCTGCTTTGCTGAGGACTCTGGTCAATATTGATGGTACTTATCGGCTATATCTCAGGAATCTGGAGCCAGTGGAGGTGCTTGAATATCTTGACGAATTCACCGAAGTGCTGAAAACGGGTAAGATTGCTTATCTGGAGTTACCATTGCAGTCCGGGAGTAATCGTATTCTTAAGTTGATGAATCGTGGCTATACAGTTGAGGAATTTGTTGATTGTTTCTGGGCATTGAAACGAGCATATCCCAAACTCCGCATTCGCTCGCAGGTTATGGTTGGATTTCCCTCGGAGACCGAGGAGGAATTTCAACAAACAGTAAAGATTGCTACTAAACTCCCATTTATCTATATGGAACCCTTCAGATTTTCACCACGTCCGGGCACTGCGGCTGCTCGTCTGGATGGTCAGCTGGACAAAAAACTCTCCAAGGCTCGGTATCATAAACTCAGAAAAAGTCTTATGAAATCACATCTGGGCTCCAAGATAAGGTTTGCGTTATCTTATTCGCTACAATCTCTGATTTCGTCCCGACACTCTAAGTAATAAGTATTAAAAAAAGAGTTAACGTTAATTGTTCCTCAGCCCCATTGAGGTAGATAAATTCTGCTAAGTATATGTGGGATGCGAATGTCTGGATATTGCTTTTCTATTGACTTCATACTCAGAAGGGTTTCAATCTAATATCTTTTAATCCATCTTTGGTTATGAGACGAATGCAAATCTTATGGGTTTTAAATGAAATGGAACTGGGGGGTATAGAGATTTACACTACAGACGTTTTACCTTTATTACAGAAGCATTTCTCGGTTGGACTTCTTTTAACACATAGGCTGGGCAGACTTGTGGAGAAGGTTAAAAAATCAGGGATTCCGGTACTTCACACACGGATAAAAGGGACAGTAAATCGCAACAGCATTTCGGTTGCCACAAGACTCATTCGAGAGATTTCACCAAAGATTGTTCATACTCATAATTTCAAAGCCCACTTTAGCATTCGCATTGCAGGTATCCTTGCGGGGGTGCCGGGTATAATTCCGCATTATCATTCAATGCCCGGTGAACGGTTTAATTCAAAGACATTGAGGTGGGAAAAAATCCTCTTTCCCTGCTCAGACCGGGTATTATTTGTCTCGCCCGCAGCACAACACCAATATCAGGAGCTCTTAGATATTCCTTCCCGGAGTGATAAAGCAAAAAAATTAGTAATGATTTCAAATGCATTTCAACTTGACCCATTTTACAATGTCAATCAAGAGGCGGTGAAGAATCTTAAAAAGACCTATAATATCACTGATGAGACGCCGGTAGTTGGAATTGTTGCACGCATTGCACCGGTTAAATGTATTGAGGTTCTTATTGAAGCAATTGATATTCTAAGAAATTCAATCCCAGGGATACGTTGCATCATCGTGGGTGATGGTGACAGGGAGTATATGAACTCCTTGAAAAATCTTGTGGATGAGAAAAACTTATCCGCTTATGTACATTTCACGGGTTACCGAGAGGACGTGGCAGAGCACATCGCTCTCTTTACGGTAGGTGTATTATGTTCATCTCACGAGGGGCTGCCTCATTTTCTTATAGAAGCCTTTGCTTCAGGTTGTCCGATGGTCGCCTCTGATATTGAAGGCATCAGGCTGGTTATGACAGAGGGAAAAGAAGGACTTTTCTCAAGGGTAAATGACCCGCACTCTGTGGCGTCTGCAATAGAAAGAATCATTACCAATCCTCAATTGCGCGAGCAGATGCGAAAGAATGCACGGCGCAAATCCTATGAATACAACATCTATGAACACGTGGACAAATTATGCACACTTTACGAAGAATTACTCAGCAACCGTGATAAAGAGACTGAGAGAGCACGAAGATGGTTTAGAATAAAGTATCGCCTTAAACTCTAAAGAAGAACTAAATAATTCTCCTAAGGAGGTTGGGCAAAGTTATAGATTCTCAAAAATATTCCAACAAATTGCCAGTGCTACGAGGTATTTTATTTCTCCTTAGTATGGCTCTTTTTATATTGCTGTTGAGAGGGTATGTGGCGTTCAGGATTGACCAGATTACCCAGGTTCCAATGCTATTAAAAACAATTAATCCATATCTCTTCCCGAGGGATTGGTTTCTTAATGGCGAAGCTCATTATAGTATAAGAAAATTCTTTTTAGGGTTTGAGGTATTCTTATATAGCATTCTGCACAGAATAGAATGGGTACTCTTTTTCCAGTATATTATGTATCTTTTAGCATACGTAGGTGCGCTATGGGCGATATGTAAGAGAATAAATCAAGATAAAGTATTTCTGGGTATTTGGGTATTGTTAATAGCCACAGGGTACAAGTTTGGCACGCTTGGTGGCACGTTAACAGTTGAGCCACTGACAATCCCAAGAATATACGCTTATGTAGCATGCTTTTGGTCAATCCCACTCATAATGTCGGGTCATTATCTTCTTGCCGGGTGTCTACTTGGGGGGTCAGGACTTTTTCAGGCTGCCCCTACTCTTCAATTTTTAATCATTCTGGTTGTGTGGCATTTTACATTCAATACTCACAAGCACACCTGGAAACAGTTATTGTTACTTCTGATTGGTTTTATCCTGACTTACTCTCCACAGGTTCTTCTCCTTAAGGGTCTGATTGCTCAAGAACATAAATATACACCCGAGCAAGTTGTTCATTATTTAGCTTATCTCCGACATCCTCATCATATGCTCCCTCTTTATTTCAATGAGAAGAGGTACTGGCAGGTACTTGGACTCCTGATTTTTCTCTGGATGGTAATTCGCCACCAACATCTTTACAGGATTGATAAAAGATTACTTTCTCTCACTGGCTGTATGATTGGTTATTTCTTAGTTTCCGTCTTTTTTATCTATGTTATTCCTGTAAGCTACTGGATTATTTTTCAACCGTTCCGAATGTTTACAATATATACTGTATTGGTTTTTTTCTTTGTTGCGTTGCATATTTATCGCTTATTACATCACGACTTACGCCCTGCAAATTACCGAGCATTTCTTCTCGTTTTTGCTCTATTTAAATTAGAACGACATCCAGAGCTTTTCTTAAGACTTGTGTTGCTTGAGAGTGTTCTCATCTTTATGGAGGGGCGTCTGAGCAGAGTGCGTTTTGAGAAATTTATCTATTGGCTAGTATTTCTTTCAATAGCACTCTGGTATCCTTATGGTCGTTCACGTACGATTGGGTTAATCGCCCTGTATTTACTTTTTGTTCATCGCTCGGAAGTACTCACTATTATCCAGAAAGTATGGAGCTGGATTACTCAACCTAAACGATTATCTATAATAGCTCTTATTGGAGACATAGTGTTTCTTGGTTTGCTTCTTTTCTGGCAATTTACCAAATGGGACCAGGACCCCAGACAATGGAATGCACTTGACCGACTACATTACAGATTTTGTATGAGGTATCAGGTGTATCCTTTTCCCAATTATGCTTTAGAATTAGCAGGCAAATGGGCAGAGAAAAATACACCACCGGATGCACTTTTTCTAATACCGCCTGAAAGGGCACAGGCATCGTTTCATATCTGGTCTAAACGTTCTGTGGTCTTTATTGCCAAGACCTTTCCCCTTGAGCAACGCGAGTGGGCTGAGTGGACTGAACGGTATCTTGCTGTGCGCGGTATTTTAGACCCGGAGAAAAACCCTGAAGATACACAACTCGTACTCAACGACCGCGGAACTTTAGGAACTGAACGTGATTATTCAGTCTTAAATGCTGAGACCTTGATTAAGATAGCTCAACGATATGGTGCAGATTACATCGTTGCGAGTGCTCAACATCTCAGGAACTCTGATAAACTCCGACTTGTTGCTGGTCCTTTTTATAGTCTTCAATCCAGATTAAAATCACACCATCACAGGCATTCACGCTGTCTTTATGTATACACATTTTCCGATGCTTCTGAGTGACTGATATGAACTTCAGACACCAGAACTCCAGCCTTTTCTTCTATATTAAAAAGAAATGATTGATACCATAAGTTGAGAATTGTAAGACTAAATTGTTTGGAATCTAATAACCCAATTGCTTAGGATATACAACCTGTGATTTTTGCTGAATAGTATGGTTTCTATTTAAGGAGTGGAGTTAATTTGCCCGAACAAAAAAAGTTAAAAGTACTATGGTCATATCGGCGGTTTGGGGTAGGGGGTAGTGAGACGTCTGCCCTGAGTATCTTTCCTCTTTTGTCAAAGCATTTTGATATTACAGTGCTTCTAACAAGTGGAGTGGGTACATTGGTCCCCCGGGCAAAAGAACTCGGAATAAAAGTAGTGACCGCTGATATGAAAGGAAAACTAAATAGAAGGCGCATTGCGCGTGGTGCTCGGTTTATTGCGGAGCTCTCACCGGATATTGTTCATATCCATTCTTTTGATAATCATTTTATGGTTCGGATTGCCGCGATACTTGCCAGAGTTCCTATCATATTCACTCACCACCATACTCTTCCCGCTCAACGCTATACGCCGGAGCTGATAAAACGAGAAGTCAGATTACTTCCTGCAACTGACAGGGTCTTATTTGTATGTAATGAAGCCCGGGAGCAGTATTGGGAATTAGTGAAAAAGAAGGTCAAACCTGAAGAAAAGGGGCGACTCATTCTTATGCACGATGCGTTTGATATAGAAGGACTACGTTCCGCAGCAACCGACGAAGATGTACGGACATTACGGCAGGCATATTCTCTGCCATCTGATGCACGCATCATTGGCACCGTGGCACGAATACATCCTGTAAAAAATCTTGAGCTACTTATTCAGGCTGTTGCCATTCTCCGAAAGAAATATGAGTCGTTGAAATGTTTTATTGTTGGCGAGGGGGATGAAAAATATCTTGAGAAGATTCGTAATATGACCAATGAACTTGGGCTGGGGGATACGATTATCTTCACAGGATTTCAGGAGAATGTAAGTGCATTTTATAAGCTTTTTGAAGTTACTGTACTCACCTCTCGCATTGAGGGTTTACCGCGTTCTGTCATAGAATCATACGCAGTAGGCACACCGGTGGTTTTGCCACGTATTGCGAGCACAGAAGAGATTCTGGACGATAGACGAGAGGGATTCTTTGCGGAGCCGGGCTCGCCACAGAAATTTGCACAACGCATTGCTATCTTATTAGCCAATGAAGAGCTAAGACAGTTTTGTGGTGAGTGTGCCAGAGCGCGGAGTGAGCTCTTTACACTTCAGCCTTACGCAGAAAAACTCCGTTTCCTCTACGAAACACTTCTGGATTCTCCACCACCGGGTGCTGCGGCTGCGAAAAAGAAATATCGCTTACGATATTTCCTTACACGAAGAGTATGAGCCCTGAAAAGTTGCAAGGCGTCAGAGGCGTTGCCCTAAAGAAAAGGTTATCGTCTCCTGGTTTCCTGGCTTCCTTATGAATAGAAAAAAGAGTATTAATAAGGAGTCCAGGAGACCAGGATGGGTCTGAAATAGTGAGTTCTTTCGTTCCAATAAGAAAAGGAAATTAACACTACCTCTGCAACAAAGCATATTCTAAAAAAGTCAAAAAAGGTGTTGCATAAGAAAAGGTTATCGTCTCCTGGTTTCCTGGCTTCCTTATGAATAGAAAAAAAAGAGTATTAATAAGGAATCCAGGAGAGCAGGATGGGTCTGAGATAGCGAGATTTTTCGCTTTAATCAGAAAGGGAGGTTAATACTACGATATGTTTCCAAACAAAGCAAATCTTGAACTTTAGTGGAAATGAGGTCTGACCCCTAAAGTTGACCTCCTGGTTTCCTGGCTTCCTTATGAATAGAAAAAAAGAGTATTAATAAGGAATCCAGGAGAGCAGGATGGGTCTGAAATAGTGAGCTCTTTCGTTCCAATAAGAAAAGGAAATTAACATTACTTCTGCAACAAAGCATATTCTAAAAAAGTCAAAAAAGGTGTTGCATAAGAAAAGGTTATCGTCTCCTGGTTTCCTGGCTTCCTTATGAATAGAAAAAAAAAGAGTATTAATAAGGAATCCAGGAGAGCAGGATGGGTCTGAGATAGCGAGATTTTTCGCTTTAATCAGAAAGGGAATTAATACTACGATATACTTGCAACAAAGCAACCATAAATTATTTAGTTTTTGAGGGGCTTTATGTCATAATCAATTCAATTCCTTATTGTATCGGAGAGGATGCCAATAAAGGTAGCAAAGACGTCCGGGTTTTGCTATGGGGTGCGTCGTGCAATGGAGCTGGCACTGGCGGCTACTCACAAACATCGTTCTCAGCGAGTATATACGTGGGGACCCCTGGTACATAATCGGCAGGCAGTTGATTTGCTTCAGGCACGTAATATTGTACCTGCAGAGACGGTGGACGTGATACGAAATGGCGTGGTGCTAATACGTGCACATGGGGTTGCCCCTGGCGTTCGTAGAGAACTGGAGAAGCACGCTGAGGAAGTAATAGATGCGACCTGTCCACACGTTGCTCGTGCACAACAAATTGCCTCAGAATATGCATCACGTGGATATGCAATTATTATTATTGGAGATAAGGGTCATCCAGAGGTTACAGGAATTCTGGGATGTGTGCCAGATGGACGTGGGTTTGTCGTAGAAACCCCTGAGGAGGTTTCACAGTTACCAAGGAATCTGGAGAAGGTGTGTGTGGTGGCACAGACAACGCAAAGTGGTGAACGTTTTGAGCCGATTGCTAAAAACATAAAGAGCATATATCCCGAGGCAAAAATATTTAATACTGTATGTGGTGCGACCTCAGCACGGCAAACGGAAATAAAAGAGCTAGCAAGAGATGTGGATGCAATGATAGTGATTGGTGGGTATCATAGTGCAAATACAAGGCGGCTTGCGGAGATTTCGCGCCAGTATGGTGTACCAACATTCCATATAGAGACAGCGGAGGAACTGGAGTTTAATAAGATTTCGCGCTACCATACAATAGGGGTCACTGCAGGTGCGTCCACACCACATTGGGTAATCAGGAATGTAATAGAGCGTTTGCGAGAATTTGAAGAGATGCGGCGTTCAACGGTAGTGCGATTCATTCATTCCGTTTTACGGTTCTTCATTTACACGCAGCTTTATCTTGCGCTTGGTGCGGGTAGTGTCGCATTTGCAGTTCAATGTCTACTCAGGCTGCCGCTTAATGCAAGACTGAGTATGCTTTCGGCGTTTTACGTTTTATGTATTCACACGCTAAATCGTTTTTTAAGCCTGCCACAGGACGAATCGCTTTTATACGGGATGCAAAAATATTTTGCGCGCCAGAAACGACTTATGCGATTTATGTGGGTTTTTAGTGGTATTCTTGCAGTAGGTGTTTCTCTCCTTTTAGGGTTAGCGTCGCTCATCCTGGTAAGTGTTTCCTTATTTCTGGGTGCGCTCTACAGTCTGGCAATTATTCCGCGAGGATGGTTGCCCGGGGTGCGATACCGTAGATTAATGGATATACCGGGTTCAAAAGATTTGTTTATGGCGATTGGGTGGGCGGTAGTAGGAGTGGTGATTCCGTTTGTGGCGAATAGGGCTATCACGCCGATACCCGCATTCCTGATGAGCATATTAATTGTGTTGATTCTTGTTTTGGTGCGTTCAATGATTTATAACATCCGTGACATAGAGGGCGATATTATAATCGGACGAGAGACTATACCAATTTTGATAGGACGTCGGTGGACAGAGCGAATTGTGTTGGTCTTGTTGGGTATGTTGACTGTGGTATTGATTGTTGGATGGGCAACGGGAATTTTCCCTGTATTATCCTTGCTTCTACTTATAACCGTGGGGTATATTATCCTGACTGCCTACTATAAATGGCAGACAGAATTTTATCAGGGTTTAGCTTATGATGCGATGATAGATGGTCAGTTTATTTTAATCGGAGTGATAGCGATTCTCTGGCGTTTTGTATTAGAATAAGATGGCTCAGAAAGTACACCAAATACCCCCAGACCTGATTAACAAGATAGCGGCGGGTGAGGTAATAGTTCGTCCTGCCTCCGCGGTGAAAGAATTAATAGAGAATTCGCTGGACGCAGGTGCACGAAAGATTCGTATTGAAATCAGCAATCACTGTCGCGACATTACGGTTATAGACGATGGGTGCGGAATGACAGCCGAGGACGCAGAGCTGGCACTAAAGCGACATACAACCAGTAAGATTGAGACCTATAAAGATATAGAGAATCTGATGACACGCGGATTCAGAGGGGAGGCACTGGCGAGTATTGCAGCGGTGAGTCGGCTGGAGATTATCACGCATAATGAAGACGAACTTGCTGGATGCAGGTTGAAAGTAGAGGCTGGCACACTGGTGGAGCGTGAGCGACTCGGAGTACCTACCGGGACAACGGTGAAAGTGCGTGACCTCTTTTTCAACACCCCTGCCCGATTAAAATTTCTCGGCACCCCCCGAACAGAACTTAATCATATTATACGTATATTTGTGAGACAGGCGTTGAGCAGTCCTGAGACAGGAT
>JAGHBZ010000404.1 GCA_021160705.1 Candidatus Sumerlaeota bacterium | reverse complement strand
CGGCTGGAGAGTGTTCAGAAAATCAATTTTAGTGTCCGGACCAGCAGAAATTATCGCATAGAGCATAGTTTGTCCAGCGCTGTTTATGTGAAGTCCCTTCTTGTTGACCTGAGTAAAATTAAGGTAACAATATGAACTCATCTTACGCCATATAAATCTATCTTTTAAATACTCGGTGGCAATATAAGCTACTGGGGTGGTCAATGCGTAGAGCGCATAAGAATACATATTTTGATTTATTACTTTAGTTTTGAACACATACTCCGGGAGCTGTTGTGCTCGGTAGATGTCATCCCGATATGCAAAAACCGATAAACGGAATAACTCATCACGTCTATTTAATAAAGATTGTTTGCCTTCTTCAGAAACATCAATATTGGAAAATTCAGACTTTACTGTTTCTGGCGTGATTATAAGATACTGACGAAGTTCATCCAGATAGCAGAAATATTCTGCCCAGGAGTTAATCGTTTTGATTTTCTCCTGGAGTTCTTTTGCAGTGGCTGTGGATATACGGTCGCTCACCTGGAGCTCCGGAAATCGTTCTCGGGGTCTCTTAGGAGCTGACTTCGCTCCTGCTTCTGGTGGAGGGACAAAGTATGTTTCACTCCCCTCTTCAAACATAAACTCTGCTATTAACTCTGGAGGAACACCCACCTCCTCGGGTTTCTGTGTTAATCCTGAAGGAATATTACCCCCCCATTCTTTCTTAGGTATGTTTAGAGGTATGAGAACTTCTTCGCAGACTGGCTGGTCTTTGGATTTTATTAAAGGAGGAACCTCTGGATATTTACCGTTATCTGCAAAATAACTCTCCAGCGCCAGTGCGACAAACTGTTGACTTTGCACAGTGTGGGCGATTTTTGACCTTAGCTGTGCCTCCAAAAAATTAGGAACCGCTAAAGCTGCGAGTATAGCTATCATCACAATTACCATTAGCAACTCTAACAGAGTAAATCCAGCACCGTATGTCCTTGATGAATTCATAAGCGTTAAAAGACCGTCTTTCTGGACATCACAAATTTGCCATTGATTTCAGAGAGCTCTGCCTGAACCGTGCGACTGAGCCAGGGTCTGTCTGCTGGCACTGAGCCAATTGAAGTGACCACAATTTTTCCGTTAGCACTTCTCTTCAGTGTGAGTTCAAATCTGCCAGGACCGAGTTTTTGCCTCACCGGGACGGTGCTAATTTCGGCATTCTCAAAGTTGAGCCTGTAGAGCGCATACTCCAGCCCAGCCTCTGCCAGGTTGAGCGCCTGGATGTTTCGTGCCAGACGTGCAGTACTCACATACGTGGAGAGCGTATTCGTGAACAACGCCATTGAAAGAATACTCACCACCGCCAGTATCCCTAAAAAAGCAAGCAATGTTGCACCGCTCCATTTATGTCTTCGCGGTTTCATAGTGACTGTACATTTGCGGCAGATGAGAACTCATAGACTTTTTCTTTACCCTGCCAGGTATAGCCGAGCTTCAAGGTGAAGCTGAGTGTTTTGCCAGAAAGTTTATATTCAAACCCTGCAACCCGGCGCGGAATAAGACGTGAACAATGTATCCTTATTTTCTCAGCATCTGCAGGAGAGATTCTATATCGGTTGAACCCCTCATCCTTCCATTCATAGACAATGATAGAATCTCCATCCCTTTCGTTTGTTTTGAGGAGCAGCGTGTTATCGCTACGTTGCCATTTATCAAATTTGTTCAATATCTGACTGGCGGAGGAAACATCCTTTATCAGGCAGTAGCAGGCTAATCTTGCACCCTCCTGAATCCCCGTCTCCACACCAATTGTACGAGCATTTCTGATAAAAAGAACCATTGTCATCCACAATACGCCACTAATGATAGCAATAATGGCAATCACTATCAGCAGCTCTATTAAGGTAAATGCTGATTTAGAGTTCATTTCTCTTTCCCTTTATAGATAATGGACGAGTCCGCAACGTAATAAGCGAAAATTCCGCATCCCCCTGTGGCAATTCTGCCCGACATAGTATTTCAATCTGTTTGAGTGCATCTTTTCTCGGCTCGGTGATAATGACCCTGCCTGTGATTGGGAATTTGTACTCTTCGCTGATGGGATATTCACCGGGTCGGAGTTCATCAAAAGGTTTTGCCCGCCATTCAGCCAGTATCTTTTGAGCGAATAGTGCAAGGCGTGTGCCGGCTTCAGCCCGGACCTCTACTCGCTGGACCTGAATCAGCAGGTTCATCATTGCGGTTAACACAATGGCTGTCATCATCACAACAATCAGGAGCTCAAGCAACCCCAGTCCTTTTGTCTGAAAGATAGATATTTTTTTTCTTATCATCCTGCACCCAAAATTTTTGGAATTGTAAATAATGGCAGATAAAAACTGACTACAGCCATCCCTATAATTAGCCCGACAAATATAATCAAAAAGGGTTCAATATAGCCTGCGGTCAGGTCGCTAATATCCTGAAACTTTTCATCGTAGAGTTCTGCAACGCCAGCCAGAGTATCCTCAAGGTCGCCACGCGTTTCACTGACTTTAATGCTCCAGCATACCCCTGGAGGCAGGAA
Organism: Candidatus Sumerlaeota bacterium; assembly: GCA_021160705.1. GTDB lineage: Bacteria > Sumerlaeota > Sumerlaeia > MWCT01 > JAGHBZ01 > JAGHBZ01. The sequence continues at coordinate 3,946 of JAGHBZ010000404.1, read as the reverse complement.
ATCCACCTCAGCCACTGCATCGCTGAACCGTTTGCCTTTACTGACTTCATCTCCTATCTTCTCCACTGCCCCCTGAAGCGACGTATTGCGGAGAGCCAGCTTGCTCAACCTCAGTGCATCGGGCAATGGTACCTTTGACTTCAGAAGCCTTGAGAGCACCCGACTGAACGTACTGATGGCATCATAATAGACCATTGAGGCAACTACTGGCATCATAAGCTCAATTGATGAGCGCAACCTTCTAAATATTGATAATGTCCAGAAGTTCGTCGCAAGGGAAAACAGCACTATAAAGATTACTGCTGTCACTACATAATAGTGTCGCAGGAAGTGACCGATTTCCAGGAAAAATTCTGTCAATGCGGGAAGATGACGGACACCTAACTGGATATACACCTCGTTCATCTTCGGAAGCAATTTTACCATTATTACAATAATAAGTGAAATTGCGATGGCGAACACCAGAAAAGGATACCGACAATTAGCAATGATTCTGCGTTCTGTTCGCAGGTTTCGTTGATACAGGGTAATAATATCATAGAGAACTTCGGATAGATTACCAGTTTGTTCCCCTGCTTTAAGCATTGCAATCAAATACGGATTTATCCCCACCCTGGTAGTGGACAATGCCTCTGTAAGGCTTGCACCACGACTGAGTTGTTCGGATATTTCCTCTGCGGCGATTTTCAATCTGCCCCTGAACTCACGGGCAATCTCACGTAGCGAGCTATCCAGAGGCAACCCCGATTTTACTACATTCAATAAATGCTGACAAAGGGCTATAAGTTCCGATTTCTTTAATCTATTCGGCATATCAGTGCTCCTTACGGTAGTCTTAATATAATTGGCATACTAAGTAAAGGGATATAAACACTCAAAAGGATATAGAAAATCACAACCGCAATGATAATATGAATAGCCGGCTCAAGGTACGTTCCAATTCGTGAAGATTCCTCAAATGCTTGCTCAAATTGTTGTTCGCCGATGATGGGGAGTTCTCTGTCCAGAATCCCTGCATCCTCAGCCATCATTGCCAGTGCTACTGCGTCTTTTGCAAAGATAGGTGCATCCTTAAAGGCAGAGGTTATCTTCTTCCCTGCGAGAATCTTTTTTTGCATCCTCTTAAAGTGAAATTTGAAAAATAAATCCATCCCGGGGATACGTCTGCTAAGTCTCAGTGCTTCGCCAACCGGGACACCTGAGCGAAGCGCATAGCCGACCAGTGAAAACATTTTTGCTGTGATAACCCTCCGTTTTAGTCGCCTCAAAATAGGTATAAAATTGCTAATCGTCGGCATAACAAAACATATAAAGATAAATAGTCCAACAATAACAATGACCCCATTGACCGAGAAGAGAAAACTACACACTGCACGGGTTGTATTAAGAACCAAATCAGTTGGAAAGGGCAAACTCTCACATCCAAATGTGGTAAATATCAATATGAGTTTGGGGAAAATTTTTGAGTAGATGAAGGTATATATTAGCAGGAAAAACCCGCATAGTACCAGTGGGTAGTACAGCATAAAAATGATATGCGTGTACACCCTGCATTTGTAGAGTTTCTCATAGCCAATCATACAATCAATTGCCTCAACCATTCTGCCGGTTTTTTCCCCATTCTCAAGGAGTGCGATGTGAAACGGCGAAATTCGGAAAGTCTCCCCAAGCACACGGGATAAAGGTTTTCCTTTCCTCAATTCTGTCGCAATATGCCGCATTATATAGTTAATCCGGGTGGTTCTTTGGGAAACTCTAATCAGAATCAGAAGCAAGCAGAGGAGAACAAAAATCAATAACTCATTGCTGGTGGGCTCATACTCTTCACCAAAGAGGAACCCAAAGATAGATTCACTCTTTTCCGGGAAAAAAGTTATAAGTAGCAAGCACAGTATTATTGCACCACCAATGAAATAGAGGACCGTTCGGTATGGGAGCCTAAAAACTATTGGTAGCGTCACTGCGGCAAAAAACAGTAGGAGAAGAAAAGTAGGGCTCTCTACTAAATCTATGAGTTCTCTGATTACTCCGACACAAAAGAGAAAAATGAGTCCCCCCTCAACGGTTTTCAAGTAACTCCACTTTCTGACAGAGAACTGCATCAGACCTTCCGGGAATGGCAGGTTGCGTTGTGCCATCAATTTGAGCTCTCGCAATAACTCAAGAAACCGTGCCTGGCGAAGGGAGTATCGCCAGGGACGCCTTCCCAGACAGCCGAGCCCTCGCCACAAAATACCTCCTATATCATAGAAGAATATGTCTCGCAGTTTGCTCACTTTCAGTATTACACAATCTACACTATTATAGACGCTTTCAATTCATTCTGGTTGACAGCACAGAAAAACATTTGTTTCTTTTTTCTGAAGAAAGAAGATACATCCTTTTAATATTCCCATTTCTGGCGTTAAAAAAATTTTGAGAAGTATAGCAGTCATAATGAGATAGAAAGATAAATATCTTCGGATAAGCAGGGGTAAGAGGCTTATGAGGAGACAGGGCTATTTTTGTTTGACATAATTTTTTTACCAAATTTATAGTGATTGATAAATTCTTCAATTAAGTAAGGAGGGCAATATGACGGATAAACTCTTTCGCCTTAACGAGTCCGGTACAACCATTCGGGTCGAGATAATGGCTGGCTTAACCACGTTTTTGACTATGGCTTATATCATATTTCTTAACCCTGCCATTATCTCTCGCACTTTCGCCGGGGAACCAACCGGGCTAAGCTTTAATGCCGCAATGCTGGCAACCTGTATCGCTGCCGCTGTCGCCACACTCCTGATGGGCATACTCGCAAATTACCCTATTGCACAGGCTCCGGGTATGGGCGAGAACTTCTTCTTTGTCACGGTCGTGATGGCATTAATGGCAGCCGGGGTCGCTGATGCCTGGCGTGTCGCACTTGGCATTGTTTTTATCTCTGGCGTCATCTTCCTCATTCTCTCGCTCCTGCGATTCCGCAAAGTTATCATTGATGCGGTCAGTCCAAGTATGAAAAACGGTATCGCGGTGGGGATTGGGCTTTTCATAGCATTTATCGGGTTGCGGAATTCAAATGTGATTTTGATTGACAAGGTTGCCGGGACAATAAAGCTGAACACTCAGATAACCCAACCTGATGTCCTGCTATTCTTTTTCGGTCTCTTTGTAACCGCTGCATTATACGCACGGCGAATTCGTGGCGCTATTCTTATAGGGATTTTCCTGACACTAATTCTTGCCCTGATTATCGGAGAGGTTCACTATACGGGAATACTTGGAATCCCCAGAGAGACTGCATTCCTGAAAATGGACGTTGTGCGTGCGTTCTCTCTGAATTTTTTGCCGTTCATTCTGGTCTTTCTATTTATGGATATGTTTGATACTGTAGGAACACTAATAGGCGTTGGCGAACAGGCTGGCTTTATTAAAGACAACAAACTACCCCGGGCTAACCAGGCACTGGTCTCTGATGCCGTGGGTACGGTAGTTGGTGCGTGTGCAGGGACATCTACCGTTACCAGCTATATTGAGAGCTGTGTCGGCGTTGAATATGGTGGCAGAACTGGACTTACCAGCGTGACTGTTGCAATATTATTCCTGGCTGCCATAGTATTCTATCCTCTGGCTAATATGGTGGGTAGTCACCCTTCTATCACTGCACCTGCGCTGGTGATTGTTGGGACTATGATGGTCAGAAACGTCTTCAAGATTGACTGGCAGGACTTCAGTGAAGCAATCCCCTCATTCTTGATAATGCTCGGTATACCCCTCTCATTCAGTATTGCTGACGGAATGGCGCTTGGGTTTATTGCCTATCCTATTATCAGGGTACTGGCTGGCAAATGGCGTGAAACCCACTGGCTGATGTATCTTGTCGCCATCATCTTCATCCTCCGCTACACATTAATCAAGATTTAACAACCTGTGGGCTCAGGGATTTTTTATGGCGTTGCGGGAGTAT
>JAGHBZ010000271.1 GCA_021160705.1 Candidatus Sumerlaeota bacterium | reverse complement strand
CATCTGGACAGTAAGTATTTCCAGTTCTCGGAGGCGCGTGAGAAACTACTCAGGCATTTTGGGGTAACCAATTTCGCTGGTTTTGGCATTGACTCTGAAGAAAAGTTCAGGGCTGGCATCTCTTCAGCAGGCGCTGTGATTGCCTATCTGGAGGAAACCCAAAAAGGCGTTGTCCCTCATATCACTGCACTCAAAGTCTACACACTCACTGAATATATGGCACTTGATTTGAGCACACAGCGGGGTCTGGAACTACTCAGAAACCTTGAACGCGGGACTAAAGAAGGTACCCTGCTGTGGGTGCTTGATAGGACGCTTACTGCGATGGGTGGTAGGCTTCTTCGCCAGTGGATTACTCAACCCCTTCGCGACAAAAACGCCATCCAGAGGCGTCTGGAGGCTGTTCGGGAATTTTATCAAAATTCGCCGTTACGTACTCAAATTAAAGACGCCCTTAAAGGCATCAACGACCTTGAACGCATAATCGGGCGTGTGAGTTTGAGGTCTGCCAACGCCCGTGACCTGCTCGCTTTAGGCAACTCGCTTGCCCGGATTTCGCAGATTATATCAGCTATCCAGAACTGCACCTCCACACTACTTACCTCTATTCTCCAACAACTCAACCCGCTTACCGACCTGCGCCAGCGAGTGGAAAACACTCTGGTAGCTGACCCACCTCTCACGCTCCGGGATGGCGGACTCATTCGCAACGGCGTTGACCCCAAACTGGACGAACTCCGCTCCATTATGAAAGATAGTCGTGCGTTTATCAATCAACTGCTTTTAAAGGAGAAACGACGTACAGGGTGTCAGAATTTGAAAATTGGCTACAATAAGGTCTTTGGCTATTACATTGAGATAACCAGGGCAAATCTTCGCCAGCCCGGGGTGCATATACCCGAGGAGTATATCCGCAAACAAACCCTGGTTAACGCCGAACGATTCATCACCCCTGAACTCAAAGAAAAAGAAGAAATCATCCTTAATGCCGAAGAGAAAAGCAAAGAACTGGAATATCAATTGTTTGAAGCACTTCGGCAGGAGGTAGCTGGCTATAGCCGGGAAATACAGACTCAGGCTCGCCTAATTGCTGAGCTGGATTGCCTGCTCTCCCTGGCTGAGGTCGCCATACGGAACGACTACTGTGAACCAGAAATCACTGATGGCGATGAAATTCATATTGAGGATGGGCGTCACCCAGTGCTGGAGTTGATGAACTTAGATACCCCTTTCGTGCCGAACTCCACCCATATTGATAACCGGGAAAATCAAATACTCATTATCACCGGACCCAATATGGCAGGGAAATCCACGTATATACGTCAGGTCGCCCTGATAACCTTGATGGCGCATATTGGCTCGTTTGTCCCGGCACGAAAAGCACGCATCTGTGTGGTTGACCGTATCTTTACCCGGGTCGGTGCAATGGACTATCTGGCAAAGGGACAGAGCACATTTCTCGTAGAGATGAATGAAACCGCAAATATTTTGCATAACGCTACCTCCCGGAGTCTTGTCATACTTGATGAAATTGGCAGAGGCACCAGCACTTACGACGGGCTTAGCATCGCCTGGGCTGTGATTGAATACCTGCACAACTCACCACATTGCCGACCCAAGACGTTATTTGCCACTCATTATCATGAGGTTACCGAGCTGGAGGAATATTTACCGCGTGTGAAAAACTACAACGTTGCGGTGCTTGAAGAAAGCGACCGTATTGTGTTTCTGTACAAGATTGTGCGTGGGAGTACTGACCGCTCCTATGGGATATATGCTGCGCGTCTCGCAGGTATTCCCCCACAAACACTTGAGCGTGCACGCGAAATCCTGCAGAGCCTGGAGGACGAACGCAGTATTGACGTCAGGGGTCCCACACCCCGACACCTGAAACGACAGCACAAAAAAGAATCCAGAGCAGTACAACTGAGCATATTTGATAAACTTACTCCCATTCAACACCCGGTACTGAAAAAGTTGAAGGAACTGGATATAAACCAGCTTACACCACTACAGGCACTCCAGACCCTTCAGCAACTCATTGAGGACGCAAAGAAAGAAAAGTAGTCACGGAGTCGGTTTTGTCGGTTAGTCGGTTCAATTGGTTAGTCGGTTCAATTGGTTAGTCGGTTTTGTCGGTTGGTCGGTTTTGTCCGTTTTGTCCGTTTGTCCGTTCTATCCGTTAGTCCGTTTTGTCCGTTTTGTCCAGTTTGTCAGTTTAGTCGGTTCATTCGGTTAGTCGGTTTAATACGTTCCTGGTTCCCGGCTCAGCATTTTACCCTCAAAATGCTAAAACGGATGTTCCAGAAGAAATATATGGAAATTCTTATGAAATCCCCTGATACTAAAAGACTTACGATAAGTCGGTGCTATTTTTATTCGTGGCTACATAAAAGACCTGAAACTTAACATAAGCCTAATAGCACCAGATATTTGTATTTTTCTGTGCAGAACATCCGCTTAAAGACTTTTTTGGAGCGCTTGAGAATGCAAACTCACTGAAAAAAAGAGGATATCTAACCCTCTAAATTGTACTGAGCCCATAAGTCTTAATCGTCTTCAATTATTGGAGTACGGATGATTCGTGGGTCAGAGAAATAAGAGTCGCTATCTTCATCGTGAGTAGATACTTCCTCAATTAATGCCCATTCATCCGAGGAGAAGGCATGATGTTGACCCGGGTAAAGTGTGACCTGGTCGCCGGGCTCAAAGATTACCTCTTTGTCATCAAGTTCCATCTTGACCTTACCACGGAGAAAGAAAAAAGTCTCTGTTTTATTCTTATGGTGATGAGTGGGACAACGTTGACCGGGCATCAGCAGCAACCATTTTGAGCAATAGAGGTCGTTATTCACTTTGACAATGAGGAAGAGTCCGGTCTTTTCAAATTCGCCCAGCCCCAAATCAGCCACTTCAATTTGCGAAGCATCTTTAACCGGGATACCGAATTCCTGAAACTTTTGTTTAGCGATTTGCTGGTATCTGGTAACTTCAGAACGTTTCATTTTTGCCTCCTGGTGGTTTATATCCAGTATTAATACCAGTTATTATCTATATACTTCCGCTCCAATACAAGCCCAAAATTCAATCCTCGTTATTTTTCTCTCTTCTCTTCTAATCGTTGCTTTATGACATCAAGAATACTAAAGACCTGACGTTGGTAATTCTGAGCTACTTTATCTGTAATATCTGCAGGCGAGTACTTTGCGAGCTCAAACTCCTGACGCAAGGAGTGTAAAGCCTCGCCGTGTGTCTGAACTTTCTGACGAAGGAGGTCTTCGTACTCTTTAGGAGTGACATACCGGGCACGCCCGAGCCCGACTCGTTCCATCTCTTCGCAGAACAGATTATAATAATATATGACTGCGGAGCGAGGATTATCCAGCCTTATATGGTAAGCCTTTGAGAACGCTTCTTTAATCATTTTTTTGAAATGAGCGAAAGTGGCAGAGGTCTTTAGAACAGGTTTTTGTTGTCTGTATCGGCGCAATTTTTTATTTAGCCAGTTCAGAATTGCCAGCAAAAGAAACGTGATGATAATCAATATAAGGACGTTTATCGCCAGCTCAACAATTTCTGATTCGTCAAGAGGTTTTGGAGCACTATAGCGCAATTCACCTGCGGGTGTGAGCTCAATGAATTTCAACTGCTGTGGAGTCATTCGTGGGGTGAGCAAAAGCAATAGGGTGTATCCAATCGTGACCAGCAGGATGCCCCCCAGCAGTGGAGTGGTCAATGTTCGCAGGTCAAACTTTCCTATGATATTCCGATATTTTTCAATGCGAAACGCAAAGTAATCTAATATAAACGTACTCAGTAGCACACCGCTAAAAAGAAAGAGTATTAACACCGGTGGTCTGGAAACATAAAAAAGCCCAATGAGAAATATCATCAGGTTATTTAAATAGAAGTTGCAAAAATTATGTGGGCGGAGGAGAAAGATGAACAGTGGAATATTAAGAAACGCAAGGCCCAGGATAAAATTGCTGTGTCTAAAAACAGCGCTCGGAAACATAACGAAGACAAGATGAATAAGAAAAATGCCAAATCGTTCTCTATATTGAAGGGCAGTAGTCAGGTCTAATAATAAAGGTCTATACAGTAGTACAACGGTAGCGAGGAAAAAATAAGCGAGCATCAATGCGGGAAAATAGAGCCATCCTTTTGCCTGGAGAGAGGCGGATAGCGAAAATCCAGTGCTCACACTTGCCAGCACAAAACACGAAAAGTACAGGAGTACAAGTGGCGAAAGAAACATACCTGTATGCAGGTGTCGTTTCATCAATTTACTCCAGCGGGTGTGATAAGTTTTTGTTCTAATTTTTCACGACTGGCAATGACATAGACATCGCAACCCTCTCTCCTGAGAGTGGACACCAGCTCGCCGAGTGGTGGGGTGAGCATAAAGCGTCGTTCCTGTTCCTGCCAGAGTTTAATAAAACTCCTGTCGTCAATAAGCACAAGGATGGAGCGGACATTCCTGATGGCGAATTGCCGAAGCACAGGTAAAATCTCCTCGGGGTTAATTGACGAGGCACACCCAACAAGGAGTGCGGTGGCACCCCGGCGAACCTTATGGATATGTTTTTTCACTTCTTCGGTGAAAGAGCCCTCGCCACCAGCCTGGAGAAAGGTCAGCTGGTCAAGTATTGTCAATAAGTGTGGCACACCTCCACCGAGCGGGATATGTACAGTCTTGTTGCAAAATGCAAATACCTGAACCAGATGAGCCTTTTCAATCGCCACACGTGCGACCGCTGCACATACCTTCACGATATATTCAATCGTAGTCATATCGCCCAGACCACTCATTGACAGGCGGAACATATCCATAAAGATTGAGACTTCGGTGATGGTATTCTCTTCAAATTCTTTAACAATAAGTTTCCTATGATGGACGCTGAGTTTCCAGTGAAGCATTCCAGGTGGGTCGCCCCGAACATATTCCCTGACACCCACAAACTCTTCGCTATGACCGGTGGTAAGAATGGTCTCAATACCCACCTGTCGCAGGGTGCCATCACTCAACACCTTAAAAGACTGCAAAGGTACTGCCTGAGGATAGACCAACAACGTAGAAAATAGTTGCACCTCTTTATAGCGTGGGAACAATCCTAACGGGTCAGCACAATTCAGGGTAAGTGGTCCAAGAGTGTACACACCACGCCGACGACGACAGTGGAGTCGGTATTCAATTACATAGTCATCTCTGTTACTG
>JAGHBZ010000402.1 GCA_021160705.1 Candidatus Sumerlaeota bacterium | reverse complement strand
CAAAGGGATACCTGTTCATCTGGTTCCTATGCGAGGCAAGATGGATTTCTCCGTGTTACCATCAATCATCTCCATCTTGAAGAAAGAACGTGCTGATATTCTCCAGTCACATACTGCACGGACACATTTCCTCGCCAGGTTAGCATCTATCTTTGTCTCCATAAAGAAGCTTGCGACAGTACATTCGCCTATTTTACTTGATACTAACATTGACCTGCGACCAAAAAAATTAAATTACTGGATTGAGCGATTAACCGCACGGTGGTCTGACCTTTTTGTAACCGTCTCCGAAGAAGGCAAAGAGACCCTCATTCGCCAGGGGATACCTTCTGAAAAGATTTTTGTCATCTATAATGGTGTGGATTTGCGCAACGTAGTTCGGCTCAATGATGAAGAAAAACACCAGCTTCGGCAGGAACTCGGATTTTCCAGCTCTAATCTTATTGTTTCAATGATAGCCCAGCTCCGTCCTCGCAAAGGTGCAGAATATTTTATTCGGGCAATCCCCCACGTTCGCACACAAATCCCTGAGAGTAGATTCCTTATTGTCGGCGACGCTGAGTTCGTGGAGGGTAGGGATTATCTCAATGAACTGAAACAACTCGCCGAAAAACTCAGTGTCACCGAGGTTCTCACATTTACGGGGTTTCGTCCGGACGCTGATAAGATTATGGAAATTGTGGATGTACTGGTCCTGCCATCTTTGTTTGGAGAAGGACTTCCTTTAGTGCTGATTGAAGCGATGGCTCACGGGGTACCTGTCGTTGCTACCAATACGTCTGGAAACAAGGAAGTGGTCGTAGATGGTGAAACAGGAATGTTGGTCCCCCCGACTGATGTTATTCAACTGGCAGATAAGCTCACTATTCTTCTCCGCTCTCCTGAACTACGCAGAAAAATGGGAATTTCTGGCAGACATCGTGTACAGGAAAAGTTTTCGCTTGATATGACTATCAAGTCCTATCAGAGTATATATAGAAAACTGATGGAAAAATCTTGAACCCCTTGGAGCGCTTTCCTTAACGTAGTTTCGATTCTTGTGCTAAAGAGGGAGAAAAATGGATATTATACCAGTACAAAATGCCTTAATCAGTGTGAGCAACAAATCAGGACTTGCAGAGTTTGCCCGTCAATTGACAGAGACATTTAACATCAAAATTTACTCTACCGGTGGAACATTCAAGTTTTTGCATCAGCACGGCATACCCGCTGAAAAAATCGAAGACCTTACTCAGATGCCTGCACTCCTTGACGGCAGAGTGAAGACACTACATCCCGCAATATTCAGTGGTATTCTTGCGCGCCGTGACCGACCGGAGGATATTCAGACACTCAAACAACGCGGATTCCCACTCTTTGACCTCGTAGTGGTTAATCTTTATCCTTTTGCTGAGACTATTAGAAAGAAAGACGTTACTGAGTCCGAGTGTATTGAGAATATTGATATAGGTGGGATTGCGCTTTTGCGTGCCGCTGCCAAGAACTTCTATTTTGTTACCATCGTCACTTCACCAGAAGACTATCCACTTATTCTCGCTGAGCTCCGGACACATCGCGGTATTACACCCGAGACAAGAAGACGGCTTGCTATTAAGGCATTTCGTGTGAGCGCTGACTACGATGACACGATTTTGCGATATTTTTCCAGGAATGAAAAATTTCCTGAAATTTTAACCCTGAGGCTCGAACGAAACTCAGTCTTACGTTATGGCGAAAACCCGCATCAGCAGGCTGCGTTTTATCGCCAGGACACAGAGTTGCTTTCCTCTTCTAACAGACACGAGTCCTCCGTTACACACGCTAAACAACTTCACGGAAAACAGCTTTCATATAACAACATAGCTGACACCGATACTGCACTGGAGATTGTCCGAGAATTTGCTGAACCAGCTGTGGCAATCATTAAGCACGCAAACCCCTGTGGAGTTGCCCGGGCTGAGTCAATACTCCAGGCTTACAAAAAAGCACTGGAGTGTGACCCGGTTTCTGCATTTGGTGGTATTGTTGCTTTAAATCGTCCTGTGGACACTGCCACTGCTGAAGCGATTAGTGCCATCTTCACAGAAGTTGTCATAGCACCGGCATTTGACGAATCAGCGCTCAGCATCCTGACGAAAAAAAAGAACCTTCGTCTACTGGAGACCGGTGAACTAACCCCGCCAAGCCCCTCCCTGACATTTAAATCAGTTGTCGGGGGGATGTTGGTTCAGGATAAAGACCTTGGCGTCATTACTGCCAGAGAATTGAAAGTGGTAACTAATGCGCAACCAACTCAGGATGATATTGATGCCCTGCTGTTCGCCTGGAAAGTGGTTAAATGGGTTAAATCTAATGCAATCGTGTTCACTACCAAAGACCGCACCATTGGTATTGGTGCAGGGCAAATGAGTCGGATAGATGCAGCTCACCTCGCCGCTAAAAAAGCTCGCTCTTCATTGAAAGGAACATATATGGCTTCTGATGCGTTTTTCCCGTTTAGAGACTCTGTGGATTTCGCAGCGGAGCTGGGTGTGCGGGCTATTATACAACCCGGTGGCTCGGTACGTGACCAGGAGTCTATTGACGCCGCTAATGAGCATGGGCTGATTATGGTCTTCACCGGACTCCGACACTTTCGGCATTAAATTATGAGATTTGCTCTGTTGCGAAGATAGAATCTGTGCATAAACGATTATTTAGCAATGACGTGGTGTTCTTTGATATTTGATAGTCATCTCAGCTCTGTCATAGACCCCTGCTGAGGAGTTCTAAAAATCAAAAAGGTGTGTCCGTTGAGTCCGTTGTGTCCGTTGAGTCCGTTTGGTCCGTTTTGTCCGTTGAGTCGGTTAGTCGGTTTATTAAGGTTCATCATCCTTATCGCCTACCACT
>JAGHBZ010000348.1 GCA_021160705.1 Candidatus Sumerlaeota bacterium | reverse complement strand
TTCAGTGGCTGATATTTTTTAGCCACGGAACTACACGGATTTGCACGGACAATCTTTTACTATGTTTTTAATACTGCCTTTAATCTATTTTCCGTGTGGTTCTGTGAGATTCAGTGGCTGATATTTTTTAGCCACGGAACTACACGGATTTGCACGGACAATCTTTTACTATGTTTTTAATACTGCCTTTAATCTACTTTCCGTGTGGCTCTGTGCTTCAGTGGCTGATATTTTTTAGCCACGGAACCACACGGATTTTCACGGAAACTCTTTTACTATGTTTTTACTGCTGCCTTTAATCTATTTTCCGTGTGGTTCAGTGAGATTCAGTGGCTGATATTTTTTAGCCACGGAACCACACGGATTTTCACGGAAAATCTTTTACTATGTTTTTACTGCTGCCTTTAATCTACCTTCCGTGTGGTTCAGTGTGCTTCAGTGGCTGATATTCTTTTTAGCCACGGAACCACACGGATTTGCACGGAATTTAGATTTTGTATCAGATATTTTATACCCGATTGGTGATGTAAATCCAGTCCAAATATGAATCAGTATTATTTGCAAAATAGACAGCAAAGACTCTCCACCAGAGTGAGGGTTGCCCGGCTTAGGGTTTTTAGATTTTATTTTATTTTTCAACCCGGTGTCCCACATCGGGCTATCCAGAGGGTAAAATATAAAGAGTACGAACAACAAGCATCTTCCATTAACAAACCCTTCATTTGTGATGGTGCTTTTGGAAATAGGTATAATCTAAGAGAAGAAAGGGACTTAAAATAGGATTGACTTTGGGAGGGTATATTGTGAACATAGGGTTGATTACTACGTTTCTGAAAAAAAATATAAAGGCTGAGATAAACAATGAGCGCAGAAAACAGCAGGAAGGTAGTAGATGCGATTGGAATGCTGGAGTTGCGGAGTATAGCGCGAGCAATAGAGACCGGGGATGCTATGCTCAAAGCGGCAGATGTGATACTCATCCAGTCCACGCCGGTTTGCTCAGGAAAGTATATAATTCTTATCGGAGGTGCAGTGGCAGACGTTCAGGCGTCGCTCACGGCTGGCAAAGAGGTCGGCAAAGATTTAATCATTGATGAGCTCTTGATACCAAACGTGCATCCGGATGTATTTCCGGCGTTAATGGCAGCGACGAGAGTTGAGGAAGGTGAAGCAGTAGGAGTTATTGAGACCCTGACGTGTGCAGCGGGTATAGTAGCAGCAGACCGGGCTGCAAAAACCGGGAAAGTAAAACTTATGGAGATTCGTATAGCGCGGGGGCTTGGAGGTAAAGCCTATGTGACGCTTACCGGGGAGGTCTCTGCGGTACGTGCAGGTGTGGAGGCAGGTGCAGCGGAAGCCGCTGCTGAGGGGTTGCTTGTTCAGTCAGTAGTTATTCCTTCCATTCACCCCAGGATGTTAGAGAATTTGCTATGAGTGGATTCTGTTCTCTCTGTCCGTCCATTGTGTTCGTATATGTGTTGTGTGCGAAAGAAGAAAAGTGAGTCCGATAGTCATTCAAGGTTGAGCGCTTTTGTTTTTTATCAAGCGGGTGTTTGAAAAGATTACAATATCACTCCTGCCAATTAGCTCATTCCCACGGGGGAAACGAGCTACTGCTTTATAATGAGCCTGAAACTCTTGTTGAGCCAATATTTGTTTCCCGGTAGTAAAAATAGCTTCTATCTGTGAGGTTAGCGGTGAGGGGTTATGCGCATTTTTCTTCGGATAGAAAGGTTTGCAAATCAGGATGATGTAGGTGGGTTTCTGACGCAGAATATATTGTGGGTCAGATTTCTGATGAAGAGCACCAGGGATGCGAGCAATATGCGGCTCCACTATACCAACCATATCAATAAAATAGCGTTGTGAATAATACCCAATGATACCAGCCTCTTCCCCGGCAACTTTTGCAGATGGGTCAGCATTGAATTTAAGCCATAATCCTGCCAGGATATTTGGACGATAGAACGAACCTTCCCGAACACTGGACATAATGGGAAAAGTCAGGCGACGTTCCTGGTATACTCCGATGGCAAGAAGTACGATAACCATTAGGATGGCAAAGTCGCGCCGACGCAATTGGATGTCTCTGGTTTTAACTCTTCTCCAGAACTCTGCAAGTCCCAGCCCCATAATATAAAAGAGCATAGGCATAATCGGGCAGAGAAACCGCCACAGTGGCATCCAGTCGCCTCCACTGTATATAACAAAAATAAGTCCAGCAATGATAAACTCCAGAGAGCGTATGACCGATGGTTTCAATCGCAATTGACTTAAAATCGGGAACAACACAAGTAAATACAGAAGATTTCCATTGTTCAGCACAAACCTGAAAAGATAGACCACCCCCTCGGATATTCTTGTGCTAAAATCGCCAGTAGCCTTTGCATAAAAAGTATTTGGCAGGAGCGAATGATAATAACTTATTCTCCAGAGATTGTAGAGGGCGAATAAGACACCAATAGGAATAGCGCGTAAAATAAGCCGTCGGAGGAGAATGCTATCTTTATTTTTTGCAGTTCGCCAGATATCTCCTGCAAAGCATACAATAAAGAAGAGGGCACCTTCATGGCGAGAAAGTGCTACCAGTAGAAAAACACAGGAGACAATAAGAGGCGAAGCTTTTGCGTGGTCTTCCCTGATGAGGAGGAGCCAGGCAAGTGCAACAAGCAAGGTGTAGAATCCTGTCTCCAGTCCACTAACAGACCAGAGTGCCAAACTCCCATTAAGTGCGATTAGATAAAGCGGGAAAAAACGAATTAGTGGAAGTGCTGAAGGACTGAATAATTCTTTATCAAGTGCGTGAAACATAACCCATATCAGGGCTAAGGCTGAGCAGAAACCTATTAACCGCGATAACCAGACTGGCGATATTCCCAGGAAGTTAAACCCCGCTAATATCAAGGTGAAAAGGAAATTTGAGTATCCTTCTACCTGTTCGCCAGGATTGAACACCAATCCCTTACCATTTGCGAGATTTTCAGCGTAACGATACGAGATGTACGGGTCGTCAATTGTCCATCCCAGATAATAAGAACAATGCGCCACCAGGATTATGAATGGTACAAAAAACCCCACGTAGAGTTTAATGCGTTCAGTTTTATTCAGACCCGGATACATTTATTGCGATACCTTATCAACATTCCTAAGCTCATTGTACATCCGAGAATTCTTTGCCTTAGTATTTTGCTGGACAACAATAATAAAGGTTACGAATAACGAAAAGTGAGTTTTAAAGAAAGGATTTTTTCAAGAGTTTAAAAGAATATGCGGATTATCTGCTTGGTTTCAGAGTATACCATTCTTCGAGGAGGAGTAAAAAACAAATGGCGTCCCCAAGGGGATTTGAACCCCTGTTGCAGGATCGAAAATCCTGTGTCCTAGGCCTGGCTAGACGATGGGGACGCCAGAATTAGGTTCATTGTGTCATCTTAAAATACTGAAACTCCAATATTAACTTCTTTTATCGCCTGAGGCTCATTCACTAAAAGACAAAACATCTATCTTTTAGGTCTTTGTCTCTAAGAAAATTATATGGTGAGCGTGGCAGGATTCGAACCTGCGACCAACGGCTTAAAAGGCCGCTGCTCTACCGGACTGAGCTACACGCCCATCTTCTATCTCTATAATATAAATATACAAATTTACAAATTATTATTATCATATAGCCTGTGTTTTACTGTCAATACCTATGCGGAATTTTTGGTATTTTTTTATTTGCAGGGGTTCGTATATCTACGGCTCAGGGGTCAAAAAAATCAAAATCGTCGGTTTATGTAATCTGAATTATTTACCATATAACCCACCGAGAAGAAGAAGTATCACCAAACAACACCAGACTGCCGGCGGGGCAATCACATCATTATAGTGTGGTTCCTCAACTCTTCTCTCCAAAACTATATATCATAATATCATACCATCTTGTCTCTCTTTTATTATTCTCGAGAGGAGACTGGTACTTACGTGTAGCAGCTTAATTTTTTTGATTAAAGATGACGAAATAAGTTGACCTTTTCAAGAAGAAGGTAAATACTCTGTCTCTTTTATAATTAATTGAAAGCACAACTTATTCAGAAAGGTTATCTATCAAATCAAAGCTTGGGCGAAAGTGAGAATATGACTATGGAGAAAAAAGAAGTATTGCATCAAATATGCGATGTGATTAATTCACATCAGAGTTTTCTTATCTGTGGGCATATCCGGCCAGATGGTGATTGTCTTGGTTCAGCGCTGGGTCTTTATTTTTCATTGCGACAGCTGGGCAAAACTGTGCAGGTATTCATTCCGGGTCTAATCCAGAAACATTATATGTTTTTGCCGGGCATTGAGGTAATTCGTTCATCGCCTGATGAGACGTTCAAACAAGAAGTGGTCATCTTTGTTGACTGCAGTAGTATTGACCGTGTGTTTGAAGATGATATAACGCCTGAGGGAATTATTGTTAACATTGACCACCACCAGACGAATAAGGTTTATGGCAACATTAATTATATCGACCCATCCGCCTGTGCGGTTGGTGCACAAATCTTTGAAATAGTTCATACTCTCGGGCTTACTTTTACGCCAGAGATTAGTAATAATCTATTTCTTGCCATCCTGGCAGATACCGGGGGATTCAAGTATTCCAATACAACCACATCTACCTTTGAAATAGCTGCTCAATTATGTCGGTATGGGGCTAATCCAAGTTGGGTTGCCCAGGAGTTTTACTCAAATGTAACATTAGAGACCGTTCAAATAACAGCAGAAGTGCTGAAAACCCTGCATTTTGAATTTGATGGTAAGCTCTTATGGTCTGAAATTACACAAGAGATATATCAAAAATATGGCGGCGAACAGAACGAACCTGAGAGTCTTGTTGGCGAACTGCGTAGAATCAAGGGTGTAGAAGTGGCTATTCTTATCCATGAATTGTCAGAAGGTGGACTTCGGGCGAGTTTCCGTTCCAGGGGGGCAGTCGACGTGAGCAAGATTGCCAGCGAACTCGGGGGAGGCGGACATCCGAATGCATCCGGATGTTATATCCGGGGCGATTATCAAGCCTTGAAACAAAAACTCCTTGATATAGCTCGCACTCATCTATCAAATGTATTTAATGTAGTGGACTCTGACCCACGTCCTGCCAGCGAGTATTAATAGTAGAAAACCTTTATCATTGAAATGTAGATGCGATTTTATAAAAAGATGTACTGAAACGTGGCTGGAGCCCCCTTTCCGCAGGATTGATTTCTCGTCCTTCCTTTCCTTATTTTGGATTTTACCTGAATATCCTCTCAGTGCTATGAATATGTTTTCGCCTTAGTTAACATTATTAGGATTATTATCTCAGGGAGAATGAAGAAAAAGAAAATTGGCATACAAGTTCTTGGGTGCGATAAAAACACCGTGGATAGTGAATATCTCGCTGGCCTATTGCATAAGAAGGGGGTTAATGTGTCTCTTGTTGAAGGAAGTGTGGAAAAATACGACGCAATAGTGGTTTTCAGTTGTGGATTTATTAATGAGGCACGCCGGGAGTCAATCTCCGCAATACAATCTCTGGTATCTCAGAGAGATTCGCTTACCAGACGTCCCCGAATAATTGTTGCGGGGTGTATGCCACAGGTCTTTCTGTCGGAATTGCAGAGAAAATTCCCTGATGTGGACGCCTTTGTCGGCATTGTTGACATTAACACACTGGTTAGAATAATCCAGGCAGTGGCCCAGGAGAAAATCTCAACACCCATAACATATATTCACTCTGCCCCCGAGGTGAGGATTGACCGTCCCATAAAACGCCGTCCACTGCAACGACGCCATTACAGCTTCCTCCGGATTGCTGATGGATGTGACCATCGGTGCACCTTCTGCATTATTCCAAAGATAAAGGGTCATTACCGAAGCGTGCCCAGAGAGGTACTTATTGCTGAAGCTGAGCAATTGGTTTCAAAGGGGATTAAGGAAATAAATGTAATCGCTCAGGACATTACTCGCTATGGCGAAGACATCTATGGCTCGGAGTACGGGCTGGTAGAGCTGCTTAAGCAGCTGGCAAATATACCCGGGGAGTTCTGGATACGATTATTATACTGTTATCCGACAAGAATTACTGGCGAACTAATTAAATTGATTGCCAATGAACCAAAAATTTGTCCTTACCTTGATATACCCTTGCAACATCTGGACGAAGATATACTTCGTGCAATGGGTCGACCTTATAGCTGGGAGAGAACAAAAAAACTTATACGACGACTCCGACGGGCAATTCCCGACATCACTGTGAGGTCTACTTTTATTGTGGGGTTTCCTGGTGAGACGGAGGAGCGATTTCAACGACTCAAGCAACGCCTTCAGGAGCTCACGCTTGGGCGTGTTGGATTTTTCTTATACTCTGATGAGAAGGGCACGAAAGCGAATGCATTACCCGGTAAAGTTCCACGCAGGATTGCTCGGCGTAGACTTAATGAACTTGCACGTCTACAGGCAGGAATTGCCCGGAGTATACATCAGCGTTGGGTCGGCTCTATCAAAGAAGTTCTGGTAGAAGCACATTTCCCTCGCACCAAGCTCTATCTCGGACGTTCCCAAAGCGAAGCACCGGAAATTGATGGATTCATCTGCTTCACGTCTTCCCGACGACTTAAACCGGGTGACAAAGTAAATGTCCACATTGACCGCGCAGACGCATACGAGCTCTTCGGACACATCGTCTGACCAGTGACCAGACTCTTTATGGTTCTGTGAGTAATTGTATGGATATTAATCCAGATGTTTTTTGAGAGAGAAGAAGTAGTAATATTTTTTTTAAAGGTTGTGAAAAAGTTTTATTCATTGACATTTCTTATACACGTTTAGTTTAGCTCC
>JAGHBZ010000234.1 GCA_021160705.1 Candidatus Sumerlaeota bacterium | reverse complement strand
GGTGTAGAGAACTCACCGACTCACCATTGAGTATTTATAAGGAAACTATGAGACCAGGATAAACGGTAATCAGGATAGTTCGCAAAGCAAAAATTTTAGATTTCAATCCCCCCTGCAACTTCAGATATAGAATTTCAAGCACTAGTACTCCTGAGGTTTGACCTTAAGGTTACAGAATCCAGCGTATCAGTATAATTTTTGCCATTCATTCCGTGCTATTCACTCACAATAAAGTAAAGCACCAAAAACTTCAGAGTGAGTTAAAAAACATTGCACACCCGCAGGTAGCTTCACTATACTCTATTTGATTTATTGTTGTATTACTAATGGAGCAAGCAAGGAGGTAGAAAAATGACCACTATTGTAAGTATTAAAGCCAGAGAGATTCTTGATTCACGTGGCAATCCTACACTTGAGGTGGAGATGCAACTTGCCTGTGGTGCTGTGGGACGAGCCTGTGTCCCCAGTGGTGCGTCCACTGGCATATTTGAAGCTCTGGAACTCAGAGATAACGATAAAAAACGATACCTGGGCAAAGGGGTGCTTAAAGCAGTAGATAACGTCAACAATGTCATTGCCCAGGAAATCCTTGGACTTGACGCTACACAGCAGACCTTGATTGACAAGAAGATGATTGACCTTGACGGTACTGAGAAAAAAGAGCGTCTCGGTGCTAACGCTATTTTAGGAGTATCAATGGCAGCTGCGCGCGCTGCAGCTGAAGCCCTCGGGCTACCCCTGTCTCAGTATCTGGGCGGTGTAAATGCGCGGGTGCTCCCCGTGCCTATGATGAATATCCTTAACGGCGGTAAACACGCCGACAACAACGTGGACATCCAGGAGTTTATGATTATGCCCATCGGTGCACCGACGTTCCGGGAAGCACTCCGAATGGGTGCCGAGGTATTTCACAATCTAAAGAAAGTGCTTAAGGACAAAGGGCTAAGCACCGCAGTGGGCGACGAAGGGGGATTCGCTCCTGACCTAAAATCAAATCTTGAGGCATTTGACGTTATTATGCAGGCGATTGAGACCGCTGGCTACAAACCCGGTGAGGACATCGCCCTGGCAATTGACCCAGCCGCTTCTTCATTCTTTGATAAGAAGAAAAAATGCTACATTCTTCAGGCTGAGACAAAGCCCGAAAAAGAAGCTGACCAGATGGTATCATTCTATGAAGATATTGTTAACAAATACCCAATTGTCTCTATTGAAGATGGACTGGATGAAGAAGACTGGGAAGGCTGGAAACTCCTTACTGATGCTCTGGGCAAAAAGGTGCAAATTGTCGGCGACGACCTGTTCGTGACCAACACTAAACGTCTTCAGCGCGGTATCGACGAAGGCATCTGCAATTCTATCCTCATTAAGCTCAACCAGATTGGTACTGTCACTGAAACACTTGAATGCATCCAGATGGCACATCGCGCGGGCTATACGACCGTGATTTCGCACCGGAGCGGAGAGACCGAGGATACCACTATTGCCGACCTTGCTGTGGCGACCAATGCAGGGCAAATTAAAACGGGCTCAGCCAGCCGTAGTGAGAGAATCTGCAAATACAACCAGCTACTCCGGATTGAAGAGGAGCTGGGCGAAGTCGCTATCTTTCCCGGTAAGTCTGCCCTCCCTCGCAAAAAATAATTAATTTAATTTACTCGGTTGCAAAAATAGAGTCTGTGGATAAGACGATTATTTAGCAATGAGGTGGGTAGTATTCTTTGCCACAAAATAGAAGCACGCCAGCTCTGCCACAGCTCCTTGCCAGGCGATTCTAAAGACCGAATAGGTGGTGTGTAGGGAAATGTCGTCATCTCCTCCGCTTCCTGGTTTCCTTATAGAAGAGAGGAATATTAATAAGGAATCCAGGCGAGCAGGATAAGGCTGAAATAATGAGGATTTTAGCTTCAATCAGAAAGGGAAAATTAATACCACGATGTACTTGCAATAAAGCAAATTTAGAGCCATTTGCAAAGGCAGTATAATTTGCAATCGGTATCTTTGTTCTTCTTGAGATTATTCAAGGATTTTCTGTAAGGAAAACTATGGAATAAAAGCAAAAGGTATCCAGTCATTATTATACTGTTCTGATGTCTTTGCCTGGTTTGAAGGTCACCACACGTCGGCGAGGAATTGGGTATTCCACTTTAGTTTTGGGATTTCTGCCGATTTTTGATTTGCGTTCTTTTATCTGAAAAACGCCAAAATTCCGTATTTCTAACCTTCCATATTTAACCACTGTTTCCCTGATAGCAGTAATAATCTCGGTTACAATCTTCATTGCTTCTTTGTCTTTTATATGCAAGGATTCAGCAATTTTGTGGGCAATATCTAACTTTATCATGTTGCTCCTCCGATGTGAAAATATAAATCAAATCTACTAATTAACCAATGAGGAAACTCAATTCAAGTATTTTTTTAAAGAATCAACATAGGGTCATATCACGCATTACCAATCCAGAGATTATCTTTGGATGGAAATACGTGGACTTTGGTGGCATTAACTCACCTTTCAAGACAATTTTTTTGATTGTTGAAAGCTTGGGCGGACATAATACAAATCCCGCACAGGCTCGCCGTGAACGAACCTGATTAATAACTTCTTTTAAATCACAGGTATAAGTTAAATCGTCGTCTTCAATCTCAACTTCGGGGTTGCCAATCCACACCTGGGCAATGATATAACGATGAAGTACCACTACATCCAGAGATTTCAAATCTTTACTAACATCGTCGTCAATCAACTCGTCAACATCAACATCCGGTTTCAGCACTAAATAGAACAAGCGATTCCCTGGAAGAAGCATTGCAAATGCCATCCGTTTTGCTCCTATTGTCTCCAGTGTCTCGTTGATTTCTTTTGATAGGGCATCCGGGTCACTAAATTTTCTTTTTTTCTCGGTAATCTCAAAATGTCTGGAGAGCTCCTCAAGTACCTCTGGAATGTTAACATCTCTATTCAGTTCCGGTTGCAGGATTCGGTGAGTGGGTAAAATGACCAGTCCCTCACTGTCAAGGCTACTTAGAAACATCATTATGTAATCAAAGGGCTGTTCCCCATCTGTAAGACCTGTGATTTCTCGCATCTCTCGCTGGTAATTCAGCGCAGTTTCATAGCGGTGGTGTCCATCGGCTATAATCAACTTTTTATCGCTCATAAATGTACAGATTCGCTCAATGATTTTCTTTTTGCTCACCACCCATAACTTATGCTGTACTCCATCTTTATCATAGAACTCCTGCCAGGGACGTGTATTCATCACCTGGTCAAAAATCTCTTCAGACTCATTTTTAGCATCCGGGTAGAGCACAAATATCGGACAAAGATTTGAGCGTGTGGTACGCATAAGTTTCAGTCGGTCAGCTTTAGGTTTAGCCTGTGTGGTCTCGTGGGCGAAAATTTTCCGTGATTTATATTCTTCCAGTTTTACAAGCGCGAAGAACCCTCTACGTGTGCGTCGTTGTCCGTCCAGTCCCGTGAATTCCTGTTCGTAGAAATAGATGCTTCGTTTCATATCATCTACCAGAATTCCGTCTCTTTTCCAGGAGTTCAAATAACTGGCAGCACGCGTATACTTGTTATTATACTCATCGTCCCCGGGGAACTCTTTACCCTGAATCAAGCGGATTACATTAAACGGATGCAGGTTGTAACAATACTCTTGCACTTCAGGGGTTATAATATCATAAGGGGGCGCCATCACAAGCCCCGGGTCTTCTATCAATTGTAGATTGTAGCGTGTACCACGAAAAGGCTTTACTGCTACCATTTTGCATCCCTATAAAGCTAGAATTTTTATACCACATTTAAACTAATATTAATTTAATCACATTATAGGTAATATAGGTAAAGCTTTATTTGACGACAAAAATGTATTGATAAGACCTTAGTAGAAACAATATAAGATTTCAAAACAAATGTGAAATAATCTCTTGAAATGATAAACCAAACTCAGAAAAAAAAGAAACTACAAATATTATATAACCCTCACTCCTTCTCTCCAACCCTGTTTTTTATAACCCTTAGTGTTATTGTATGGCTACTTATAAATATCAGCATTTTTACAGAGAAAAACAAGGTGCTTTTTAGCCTTTTTCAGTATTTATTTGCCCCGTGGCATTTCTGGCTCGATAACTGTCCAGCGCACGATATACTGCTTGGGCTGGCAATACTTTGTCTATACGGAATAGTGGGTTATTTATTTCTCCGTTGCCTGGATGTGTATTTCCCCCGGGTGATTGAGTTCGCCCTCGCATTGGTACTGGGCATTGCAATCCTCACTATCCCCTTTGAATTACTTGCTATATTTGGTCTCCTATACCAGGGGGTAGTCGCTTTAATGTTTGTTGTATTCATTGCGCTATTCGGATATTTCTCAATAAGGCATCAGCATTCACCTATGCACGGTGCACCCCAGCGTAGCGATGTGGTGTTATTTCGCAGGGGATATTTATTTTTTGCCCATGAGGAACTAAAATCCAGAGTGCAGATGCCTTCTTCTAAAATCGGGCTCGTTATCTACTACACTGTAATGTTCGTCATCGGGCTAATCGTAGTTCTGAACTTTTACCACGCCCTATTATATCCAGAGACGTACTGGGACGCATTGATTTATTATATGGGCTACGGGCGAATGACATTTCTCCAGCATAAATTCCCTGTGAAAGTAGTTGCACAGGTAGGACTCGGTTTAGGTGCTAACTATCCACATCTTTTCCCACTATTAGGAGCAACAATGTCAACACTCGCAGGGAAATGGGCAAACTCGTTCTCTCAACTGATACCCCCGGTAGCCGGACTTATTGCCACAATTCTGGTCTACCATACAGTGGCTCGCCTCACAGGAGTGGGGTTAATAGCCGCACTCTCTACATTATTGTTTCGCAGTGTGCCTTATGGAATTGCTTATTTTACTTTTGCTTCTGATTACGCCATAGCTTTGCTGTTTACTTCCGCGTTTTTATATCTTGCTCTGTTGTATATAGACACCCGGTTATGGGGCTATCTGGTGATGATGACGGTAATTTGCGCCGGGGCAGTTCATCTCAACTATCTGATGTGGTATTTATGGTTGGGTTGGGCAGTGGTGCTTGTGGTAGCACACTGGAGAGCCGAAAAGCAGAATACTACGATGTTTCAGCCCGCTACATTGCCACTAACCAGGAATCAATATCATCCGACGCTGAAGAATCTATTGAGTTCACGACGATTTATTTGCCTGTTAATAATTGCCATAATTGTCTCCCTGGTCTGGTATGTCAGAAATATAGTGGTTACAGGAAATCCTTTCTATGCATTTTTCCCACACATCCTTGGAGGCAAGAATATCAATCCAGAGGTACTTAAATCTTGCTTCAATGAATGGTACATTAATGGCGATGGCATCGGCAAATTCGGGAAGGGGCTCTGGGAAAAATTACGGTATAGCTGGGTGTTTTTTGTCACCTGGCAACATAGCTGGAAACTTGCTCCTGTATTTATGGGGTTTGGTGTAGCTGGATTCTTGATTGCACTTCTGGAGATAGTCGGACTTATTCATTTATTCCCTTCCTCTACCCGAAAACACACTCATAGTTTTCTTATAATTAATACCTACATTTTTATGTTCTTGCTCTTTTATCACTATTGCATTTCAGACATTTATCTTTATCATATTGTGCCGATTCTGGTACCAGTGGCGATATTCAGTGCTCTGGTGCTAAAACTATTATGGGGTAGGGGAGTTAAGATTATTCCAATTCTATTTTGTCTGTACATTGGGATAATTCCGGGTATAGCAATGAGTCTGATGGGATTTAAGTTTACCGGGATTGCGGAATTTGCTGGCAGAAAAGTAGCGCAAAGCGAGCTGGTCGCACTTAGAAATCCCTGTATCCCAGAACAGATGTTCTATAGATTACAGTACGGCAAAGATGTAGATATGTGGCGATACGTAAACACTCACTTAAAAGGCAAAAAATTGCTTACTCACGAGAATAGAATGCTTGTTTATGACCCATCAATCACATTTATTCACCTTGATGACTGGGAAATTCAACAGCTCTATGGGCTGAAGGATGCTGAGAAACTTCGCCAATTAAAATCTATGAATATTCACTACTATCTTTATGTCCCAATGGAAGACAAACACCCTGTGGTGAAGAAGTTAGGTCACCATCGCTGGATTCGGAATCAAAAAATATTAGTCCCTGTGTTTCGCGCTGGCAGGAATGTGCTCTATCAATTTGTGTATACAGATAAGGGCATTCCCGAACCGACTGGATAAATAAAAAGCTTGATTCTTAGACCTATTTCTCACCATAGTGGACTTAGATTTTAGAGAGAAAGGAGTTATGGAATGCGGAACTTGGAGCGAACCGTTTGGATACCGGCAAACAATATATTGCTTATTTTTTTCTTGCTTTTTCTCTTTAGTCTTTTGGTCAACACGTCACTTGCGCAGTATCAGGTCTACTACTGGGCAAACTTTGAAGATGGCAAATTGCCAGCAGGCTCAACTCCACTCGGGGAGTTTTTCCAAAAAACGGTGAGTGTGGTAGACTTCAACTTGGTCTCAGGAATGCCACCAGTCTTCCGAAGTGGTATCGCTGGCTCAGAAACCGGTAGATACGGATTGTTATTAAAGGTTGCTCCTGAAGTCTGGATTTCTGGACTGGCAACTGGTGTGATTTTAAACCGTGATGCGCTCGGCAGAGCTGGACGGGCTCTTTTTCAGGCAGATTTCTTTTTACCACCATCTAATGAAATCCTTCCAAGTCTTGCCGTGCTGGCTATGGAACCCTTACCCCCAGGAGAACACACTCCACAGTCGTTTTATCGGTTTGGCATAACGTTGAACAAGATGGTCTATTTCTCGCATGTCATTATGAGTGAGCCAACTGCCAGGGTCTTTAAATTTGATACCCAATTCCCAAAGACTCTACCCCGTCCGGGCTGGCATCGTTTTGCTATTGTCTTTGAAGGCACTTCTCGGATTCGGTGTTATGTGGATGGCTTTGAACCCAGATTCTCCCCTCTTGAGGAACCATCGTTACGCAAACTTCAGGTGGGAATTATGCTCGCTGATAAGAAGAATACTTACCAATGTTTTGTGGATAACCTCAGCATCCAATGGACTCCTCAGGATGTGCCATTACCTGATTCCCCTTATGCCAGTAGCTGGAGAACCTCTGCCCCGGGCTTAACCTTGCGTCCTACGCCGCTACCGGTGGGTGGAGCCTCCTCATTTGTCTGGCTGGATTATCGGACTGCCTTTACTAAGTCCCCTTATGTTAATACTCAAAGACTTCTTTATTTCCAGGCACCCAGGCTTCAGATTACCAGGCAACTGGAGAAAATCTTTGCTACTAACCCCTCTGCTCAATCCTTCCTGAGAAAATATACCCTTGTGAAAATTGATGTAAACCAACTTCAGGGTGGCACCCTCGCCCAACAATATAGCGTCTTCAAAGTGCCAACATTAATCCTGATTGACCAGACTGGTCGTGAGACTGCTCGGGCTATTGTCGGAAAACTTGATAACTGGGAGTCAATTCTCGCCAAACTTAAAACAAAGTAAAAATTTTCGCATAATCCTTTATTTAATCCTTCTTAGCCCAGTCATCAGGTAAATTTTATGGAATTGTATGATTTCGTGATAAGGTAAGACATCACCTTCTCGTTAACCCCTTGATTTATCGTGGGGGTATAAAGATAAGCAAAAAACCAACGCTACCACAGACCCTGCCACGGAATTCTAAAGAGCAAGAAGGATGATGCGTAAGGAAAGGTTATCATCTCCTGACTTCCTTGTCTCCTTATAGAGAAAAGAATATTAATAAGGAATCCAGGAGTCCAGCATAGCTCTTAAATAGTAAGATTTTTTCCTCCAATCAGAAGGAGAAATTAAGACTACAAATGTACTTAAAAGCAAATCTTGAACTTTAGTGAAAATGAGGTCTGAGAGGCTGTCCGACAATTGGGTGTTGAAGGTTCTGTTTTTACAGGGATGTGGTTTCGGGTCATCTCTATGAGATGTAACGAGGGTTTTTGGTGATTTTTTGTCTATCCTGCCAAGATAAGCTTTCCCACTCCCCCTCATACCGATTTTTCACGCTATATCACGCCGCTCCTACATATAT
>JAGHBZ010000105.1 GCA_021160705.1 Candidatus Sumerlaeota bacterium | reverse complement strand
TGTTGTAAGCATATCGTACTATCAATTTACTTTTCTATTTAAAGCGAAGAAACTCACTATTCCAGAGTTATCCTGGTCTCCTGGCTTCCTTATTGATATTCTTTTTTATAAGGAAGCCAGGAAGCCAGGAGATAGGAGTTAACCTGTGAAGGCTGGCTCTCATTTTCACATTTCAGGAATGCGAGAATCTTCAATATTCATACTTCCGCTGGAAGGAAAGGATGCATAATATACTCAGGCAATTAAGAGATAGCATAACGACAGGAGCAACTGAGATTTTTCAGAGGAAAGTAGCCTTAATGTTCCGTAGCACGATAGATTTTAAAGATAACTGTCCCACCACCAGTAATTGTGCACGGGTCAAGACATTGCACATAAGCAACCTCTTCGTCCGACGAATCTTCTCTGGCAAGTCCCAGGGATTTCGGAGATACGCCATAATAAAGAGCATTGTAATAGGGTATTATTGATACCAGAGAATGCATACATACGTTAGTGGTTTCTTTCAGATTCAGACGATACCCCTCGTCCAGTACAATCTTATCGCCAACAGAGTAAACAGGACAATTGCCCTTTATAGAGATAACTTCTATGACAAGCTTGTGGGGAAACGAAACTTGTTTTTGTACTGAAGGTACTTCCTGTTCTACCGGCGGGTGTTGAGCACTTTCCAGCGAAACTAATCCCCCGCACTTATCACAAATTATCGCTCTCTGAAATTGAAACAACGCTACGTCGTACTCTTTTCCACATTTTGGGCACTTTACACTCATCCTGTCCCCTCCTATCTATTCCAACGATATTACCTATCACCAAAAATGTGCATATTCGGTCTATTATCAAAAATGCCACTGATGTGTCATTAAAAAAGTTGAATCCCATCTCCGAACAAATCCTGATAAAGAACCATTTTCCCCTGCGTTTCATAAGATGTTTTATCCACCAGTTTAATGTCCTCGCTCTTTCCACTGTCTGAATTTATATTGCGACCTCTTAGAGCTTGAGCGTTTCAGCAAGGTTATGTAACAATATAGGCGTCTTTATATAACCGGGTAATTGAGATTACTTACAACAAGAAAGTATAACTCCTGTGCTTATAAAGATTTTCTCCTCTACATATACAGCAATCATACTTATTGCACTGATTGTACTGGCGTCAGCATACGGCACGTTACTTGCACCTTCACCCACAAAAGGGGTTGCAACGCTTTATGCTTCTCCCATTTTTAGTCTGCTCTTTTTCCTGTTAGCAATAAATATAATTTTTTGCAGTCTTCGCCGATTACCTAAAGTACTCAAACATCTCAAACATCTTTCACCTCCTCTATTGCCTGATTACTATATGCGTCAAAAATATAGCTACATTGCTGAAGTGAATCCTGCTAAAAAAGAGCCTCTCCTCCGCCTGCTTAGAAAATATCTTCATTATGGAATTACTCAAGATGGCAAACACGGCTTCTTCTCGCAAAAGGGTATCCTCAATCAATTCGGCTCTTATGTACTTCATACAGGAATCCTGATAATTTTATCAGGTGGTTTAATGCGATTCATATTATTGCAGACAGGCTATGTGGTGCCTAATGCTCGCCTCATTATACCTGAAGCTCAGTCTGTTGATTGGTTCTTTGTTCCGGGTGAAGATAAATCTAAGGGCACTCTAAGATATGTGAGGCGTTCTTTGGGGTTTAAGGTGCGGTGTCTTGACTTCGATGAGGTGAAATATCCGGGTAGCGACATCCCTGAGTCTTACTCCACAACCGTTGAAATTGAAGAAGGTGGACTCAGAACCATCTCCATAATTGATATGAACCATACACTCCGATGGCAGGGGTTTAAGATTCATCAGCTGGGATTTGAGCCAAACGATGAAGTGAGTCGTTACCTGGTTGAAGTCAGAAAAAAAACCAATAAAGATAAAGAACAAAAAGTTATCGTTGATTTCACTCCGGGAACTCCTATTCCGCTGACTCCATTTATGGAGGATAACGAGGGCGTGCTATTACTCTGGATTAAAGAAGCCAGACCAAACGCTCAATGGGAGATTACTCGCTATAACCAGAAAAAAACTGCGCAGAAAGAGATTGTATACACTGGCTCTCTTTTATCTTCTTCAGATATTGATTCTTTCATTGTTACCCGGCTTGTGCCAGATTTTCGCATTGATGAACAGGGCGAGGTCTTCTCTGCCACGCCGGAATTTAATAACCCTGCCATATATGTAGTTACCTATAAAGGAGACATCCCGATGCGTGGTAGATGGTGTTTCTTTAGAAAAGAGTTCCGTGGTATGGGGACTCAACCCGGCGACCCATACGCATTTAAGTTTGTGGACTATCATATTGACCCTTCCAGTATGCGTAACCCCACTCTCACTGTGGAGGTTGTGCAACTACCCGACGAGCGTGTAATAGGGCGATTCCAGCTGGGAATTAATGAACCCCAGCAAATCCCCGGAACCAGCGTTACCGAAGACACGGTAACGTCGCCCGGCTCTGCCCTATCCCGGAATAATCCGTTCTCTGTGCGATTGATAAGCACTACCCAGGGATATACCACCATACTGGGCTTGGTCAGAGAACCCACTACACCACTGACATTTATTGGTGGGGGGATTGTTGTGCTTGGAGCTTTCTTTATTTTCTTCCTGCGGTATCGCCGCATCTTTGCCCTGTATGATGAACACTCTGGCAAACTCTACATCACACTTGTTTGTAGAAACCCCGGCTGGCGAACTGAGCAGGAATGGAAAAAACTTCTTAATACATTCTCTTTTCTGGAGACAAAATAAAAATGCTAAAAATGTATGTTAACATAATCTTATTTTTGCTGTTGATACCTCTGTGCAATGGAAATGTATCCCCCCAGGAACGCAAAGACGCACATTCACTCCTTAAAACCGGTATTGGCTCAGTGGCTATTCAATACAGTGGATTACTCTGCACAATTGATTCCTTTGCGAAGAGCGAGTTGTTTTATATCACAGGACGAAAATCATACGAGCACCTCCCGGCGACCTATGTGGTGTTAGCGAGCCTGTACCAGCCTGAACGATGGAAAAAAGAAAAACTTATCCCTGTTAAGTTCAAACCATTGAAAGAACAACTCCACATCCCCACAGAGCAAAAACGACTCAGCGTTGAAGAAATTATCTCTCCTGAAATGAGCCAGCAAATTAGAGAAATTATCCACTCCAGTCAGGATACTCGCCTGCGAAAGTCTGCGTATGAATTATATGATAGAGCAATGCGGTTTCTTCATTTGAGAGATTCGTTCTGCATTATCCCGCCTGCGGACTCAGGCGAACGAAAATGGCGAAGTCCTTTTGAGCTTGAGTCAGCGTCCTCCGCCCTCCCGCCTGAAATCTATAGTCTTCATAAAGCACTCCAGGGGTTCTTCAGCGGGAGGATACAGGCTGAACAGGTCGCTCCTGCAATGAATACATTCATAGACGCAGTCACGCAACTTAATCCCTCCTATCCACCTGCGTGGCGACGCGGACTTGACTCTTTGTATGCACGGGTCAACCTCTTTCTACTGGCAATGCTAATGTTTCTCCTGGCTTCACTTATCTGGTTTATTTATTTTGTGCGTCACCCGCGTCTGCTTTATACTATCGCAATGGGGCTCACCATTATGGGGTTCATCTTCCATCTCAGTGCATTCATTATCCGTCTGCTTATTGCCGGGTTTGCACCCCTCTCCAATATGTATGAATCCCTCATATTTTTTACAGGTAGCATAGTCCTGATTGCACTGATAGTAGAATTCTATCACCCGCGTGGTATTGTCGCTTCTGTCGCCGCTCTACTTGGGTTTATTGTGCTGGTCATCTTAAGCATAATGCCCCCCAGCTTTACCCGTGTCGTGCCTCTCCGGGCAGTGCTCAACTCTGCCTGGCTTACGTATCATGTCATCAGTTGCCTGCTGGCATACGCCGCATTCACTCTGGCATTTATCTTCAGCCTGATTTATCTGGTGAAAGACATCTCAAACGACCGTATCCTACGCTGGCTGGCTGGACGGTCAGTGTTCGACGAACTGAATTATCGCTTCATCCAGCTCGGCTGGCCACTGCTTGCGATTGGTATACTGACCGGGGCAATCTGGGCTGATACCGCCTGGGGCAAAGCCTGGTCCTGGGACCCCAAGGAGACCTGGTCTCTGATTACCTGGCTCATCTACGCAGGGTTTCTTCACCTGCGCATTATTAAAGGCAAAAAAGGAAGAATCACCGCAATTGCCTCTGTGGTAGGGTTTCTTGCAGTATTAATTACCTGGTTTGGTGTATCCTATCTTGGCATCTTTGGTGGCGGACTCCACACCTACGCATAAGTGCACCTTTGCTTTATTCTGCTATACGCTTTGAAGTTCGTAATAGTATCCATTTATCCTATTTCCCAGAGGCACTATCGCAAATGTTCTTTTAATTATATTTTCCATCCCATTATATGCATTCTGGAGAAACGCAGCGATAACGGCTAACTCCACAACTGTCTTCTCTTCACGCTCTAACGCTTCCTTTAATGCTTCAAGAGTAGCAATGATATGTTCTTTCTCGGCTTCAACCTCTCGCAGTAACTCATCCATATATCTTTAACCCTCTCTCTTCGATTATTTGGTTAAATAAGGTTTTTTAGATAAATCCACAAGCTCTACTGGTTAAGATAAACTTCTCAGTAATTCACCGTAAAATTAAAAAAAGACCTCTGGCTTTATTCCTTTAACTGCTAGGTCAATATCGTTATATCCACTGTCCCTATCTAATGATGAGCCAAAGAAGTAAATAGTAGAGACTTCATATTTTTTTGCATATAGGATAATAATTTCCTTGTCTCTTTCACTTATCATAACCTTTCACCATAATATTTTATTCTTCTATTTCTCCGAGCCAACTTTCGGACAACGTCTTGTGGGTATCTGAAGTCCTGAGCGGTAGCAAAGGATTTGGGCGAATAAAATAAGCCACATACCTCCTGTTAGATAAAGTATGCTCTTACTCCATTATGTTAACCAAGTATTAAATATGCTATACATAGA
>JAGHBZ010000443.1 GCA_021160705.1 Candidatus Sumerlaeota bacterium | reverse complement strand
GCTATATAGTATATACGTATTAAACATTTCTCATAAACCTTATTGTATAAAGAGATATGGATAACGATAAACAAAACGCAATAGTTCCGTTAATACCGTTAAAGGAAGCGGTAATTTTTCCGCGTTGTGTCGCACCTATTTACGTATACCGCTCACGGAGTATGGCAGCATTAGAGGAAGCGCTTTCAAGTACTAAAATGATATTTCTGACCACGCAAAAATCTGTGGAGATTGAGAATCCATTGCCTGAGGACTTTTACCATAAAGGCACAGTGGCTGAGGTTCTTCAGGTTCTTAAGATTCCGGATGGCTCCGCAAAGATTCTGGTGGAAGGATATTATGTAGCAGAAATTATTGATTTCCTGAGAAACGAGCGATTTTATCAGGTACTGGTACGCCGACTTGAACCCCGGTATCATTATTCCAAACAGATGGAGGCTCTGACGCGCTCTGTGGTAAGTGAATTTGAACGCTATGCTCATCTATCAGAGAAAGTGCCAGACGAATTACTGCTGAATATTCGCTCTATTAGTGACCCCCCGTCAGTGGCGAACATTATTGCTCATTACAGCGCCCTCAGAACTGAGGACAAACAGAAACTCCTTGAGACCCTGGATGTAGAGAAGTCTCTTTTTATGCTCCTGCAATATCTGCGCTCAGAGAACGAGATTCTGGAGCTGGAAAACAAGATAATGGACCAGGTGAAATCCAGAATCGGTAAATCTCAGAAAGAATATTATCTCGGCGAACAGCTCAAGGTGATTGAAAAAGAGCTGGGACTCTCGCACGGAGAAGACATCGAATTAGCTGACCTTCGGCGACGTCTCAAGAAGACAAAATTGTCTGCTGAGGCTCGACAGAAAGTTGAAAAGGAGCTCGGACGTCTTTCCAAGATGCAACCCCTGTCTCCAGAAGCCACGGTCGCCCGCACATATATTGAGTGGATACTTGACCTTCCCTGGAACAAATTTACCAATGACCACTTTGACATTGAACGTGCACAAAAAGTCCTTGACGAAGACCATTACGGACTTACTCAGGTTAAAGAACGAATTGTGGAATTCTTGGCAGTAAATAAACTGGCACATTCACCCAGGAAAACAGGAGGGGCACTTCGGGGACCTATACTTTGCTTTGTGGGAGCACCCGGAGTCGGTAAAACTTCACTGGGTAAGTCAATTGCCCGTGCACTCGGTCGCAAGTTTATCCGAATCTCATTAGGCGGTGTTCGTGATGAAGCGGAGATTCGTGGACACAGACGCACTTATGTTGGCGCAATGCCCGGCAAGATTATTCAGGGGATTAAAAAAGGCGGAACGATGAATCCCGTGTTTTTACTGGACGAAGTGGACAAGATGGGTTTAGATTTTCGTGGCGACCCCGCCGCCGCACTGCTTGAGGTCCTTGACCCTGAACAAAATAAGGCGTTCAATGACCATTATCTTGAGATTGATTTTGACCTCAGTAGAGTACTCTTTATTACTACCGCAAATACTACTGAGGGCATCCCCCCTGCTTTAGTTGACAGAATGGAAATCATCCGTCTACCCGGATATACTCATAGTGAAAAATTGGAAATCGCAAAACGCCACCTCATACCTAAACAGCTCGAGTTGCACAGCCTTGATAAGGGACAGATAATTTTCTCAGAAGAAGGCATAAAAACCATTATTGATGGATATACACGGGAGGCAGGTGTCAGAAACTTAGAACGCGAAATCGCTAATATCTGTCGCAAGGTCGCTAAAGAGATTGTGCGAAAACAAAAGCGTGGCTCCAGAAGATTGAAACAGATTAATATTACCCCTGAGAAAGTAAGAGAATATCTTGGACCCCAGCGATATAGCCGTACCTATGTAGACAAAACCCCTCAGGTAGGTGTGGCGACCGGGCTTGCCTGGACTGAGTTTGGTGGCGAAATCCTGGCAACAGAGACCGCCATTATGCACGGAAAAGGCGAGCTGGTACTCACGGGTCAACTTGGTGATGTTATGCAGGAGAGTGCCAAGACCGCCCTGAGCTATATTCGTTCCAGATATAAGATGTTTAAGATTAACAAAGACTTCTATCGGACTACTGATATTCACGTACATATCCCTGAAGGTGCAATCCCCAAAGATGGACCCTCGGCGGGAGTGACATTAGCGGTGTCAATGGCATCTGCGCTTAGTGGACGTGCGGTTCGCCAGGACATCGCAATGACCGGTGAAATTACACTCCGGGGAAAAATCCTTCGCATCGGCGGTCTCAAAGAAAAAGTGCTCGCTGCTCATCGCGCTGGTGTGCCCACTGTTATAATTCCTGAAGAAAATAAAGATGAGCTGGAGGAGATTCCTGAGAATGTGAAAAAAGACCTTAAGTTTATTACAGTGCAAAATCTTGATGAGGTGTTGAATCTTACACTTGTGAATTCGCCTGCGGAGAGGAAGCGCACAAAACGTACACAGCGTAGAAAGCGGGCAGAGAGACTCCCACTAAGGCGCTCTAATTCCAGACAGGCGAATTCTCTCGCATAATATTTACTCAATTCAGGTACGTAATTAATGCGATATTTGATATTCGGTGCAGGTGCAATAGGCAGTGTGGTGGGCGGACTTCTTGCTCGCCTGAGCATCTCTGATGATGAGGTCTTTCTTATTGGGCGCTCGCCTCACGTTGACATCATTCGGAGCCGTGGTCTGCATATCAACGGGATATGGGGCGAGTCCATCATCAAAATTCCAAATGCCTTCTCCTCCCCTGATGAACTTCCCGTGAAGTCGTTTGATGTAATTTTTATCACCGTAAAATCCTACGATACAGAAAACGCCGCCCGTGCCGCAGCGCCTTTACTTTCTGAGTCGGGACTGATGATTTCACTTCAGAATGGGCTGGGTAATCTGGAGAAAATAAGTAACGTGGTCGGGCTGAAACGAACCGCTGGTGGACGCGTCATTTTCGGTGTTGAATTTCCTGAACCCGCCCACGTTACCGTTACTGTCTGTGCAGAACCCGTGATGCTGGGTAGCCCTGAAAATCGTGCACCTGAACACATTATTCGTACGTGTGTTGATAGGTTTAATCAGGCGGGTATTCCTGCCGAATTCACCACTGAAATTGAACGTCACATCTGGGCAAAAGTTCTTTACAATATTGCTTTAAACCCTTTGAGCACCATTCTTGGGGTGAACTATGGCGCACTACTGGAGAACGACTACACACCTGAAATTATGAAACAAATTATCAGAGAAGCCTTTGCGGTTGCGGACGCCTGCGGTCAGGAACTCTTCTGGAAAACGCCTGAGGAGTACCTTGATGTCCTGTTCAATCGGTTAATACCTGCCACCGCTGCGCATCATCCATCAATGCTCCAGGATATTCGGCGCGGTAAACGTACTGAAATTGATGCTCTCAATGGCGCTATTGTCCGGCTTGGTAGACGCTTTAATGTTGAAACGCCTGTCAACGCCACGCTAACTTATTTGATTAAATCATTAGAACAAAAATCTCAACCCCTATGAGATAACCAAACAAGTAATAGCATTGGAAAAACTAATCGTCTCTCACGGTGTAAAAGAATGAGTGGCAGTAAAAAGGAATCTTTATGAAGAATAAATCCTCTCTCCTGTTAAAAATAAAAAATTGAATGCTGGGTATTGACAAGAGATGCCACTTTATGGCACAATTAATTTAATCCATATTCAATGGAGGTGGATAGCCTTTAGGCTATCGGAACCCTGGCTTAATGCCAGGGTTTTTCTTTAAGGTAATAACTTTTTTCCCCATCCAGAAATGGTTCCATCGTATTTGCGATAGTATTTATCCTGGAGAATCTTGATAATTTTGTCGCCGAAGGTATTGATTTTCACTCGGGTTATCAAATTATTCTCTTCAAGTATCTCTAATCTACTTGGGTGAGCCAGCAAATCAGCGAGTTGTAATCCTGCTATGTTTTGGAGTTTAGGTTTTATTTTGAGCTCTTTTGATGTTAATCTTTCCTGAAACCTTGAAGGTACCAAATATTCAGTGCCGAGTTTATATAAATTTGCATAAGTATTTTTTAATTTTATGT
>JAGHBZ010000066.1 GCA_021160705.1 Candidatus Sumerlaeota bacterium | reverse complement strand
GGGTAATTTCGCAACAGGAGCTATCTCAGCAACAAAATCCGCAACTCTTCAGTGAAGTCTCATCCCGCATTAATCAGACTATCAGTGAGTATGTGGCGAGCAACTTGAGCGAGGATTTTGAAGGTCCGTTTCCCAAAGGAACAAATCTCCAGAAGGTAACAGTAACGGGCAAACGCGTTTCTCTTTATTTTAATGAGGCATTAGTCTACCAGACAGTGCGTCAGCCTCTGATAGATGAGTTGAAGGGACGTTTTGCACCTCTTATATCTCCGATTCTCCCTGAAGCGGAAATTCATATCTATGCAAGTGGACGTGAGCTGGAGGACTACATCCCCGGGCTTTATAACCCCCCGGGAGTGCTTCCGGAAAAATTAAAACCCCCTTCAAAACCACTCCTGATAGAGAATGTAAGTTTTCCTGCTCCGAGAACCTCAGCAGGGCTTTATGGTCATTATATGTGTCTCTGGCATAGTCACGGTTGGTACTACGACACAAAACAAAAACGCTGGCAATGGCAACGTCCCCGCCTGTTTACTATTGTGGAGGATAAATTCCCGATGAGCTTCACGATACCATTTCTAATGCCGATGCTTGAGAATGCGGGTGCTATTGTGTTCTGTCCCCGGGAGCGAGATATTCAGGTGAATGAGGTTTTAGTTGACGATGCAGACGGCAAAGCAAATCCGCAGAACGGGATATTTGAGCTCTGGACTCAGGACGCCTGGCACGAGGACGCAGCCCCTGGATTTAAAAATGGACTGTCACCATACCCTGACAATATAAACCCACACCAGCAAGGACATCATAAAGTGGCAGAGACCGTACCAGATAAGCCCACAGCGTTTGCACGCTGGACTCCACTCATCCCGGAGTCAGGTCGCTATGCGGTCTACGTATCGTATAATGCCGCGCCAGACCGAGCACCTGATGCACATTACGTCGTATACCACGCTGGGGGTGCTACAGAGTTCAGAGTGAATCAACAGATGTGCGGGAACTACTGGGTATTTCTGGGGCACTTTTATTTCAAGAGAGGTTTGCATCCGGAGGAGGGAAGCGTCCTACTTGCAAACGACTCCAGCTACCCCGGTACAACGGTCTCTGCTGACTGTGTAAAATTTGGGGGCGGTATGGGGAACATAATTCGCGAAAATACCATCAGTGGTTATCCACGTTATCTGGAGGGTTCTCGCTACTGGCTTCAGTACGCTGGGGTCATACCGCAGCTTGTGTACAAGCTGGGATTCAAAGGTGGATTTGGTGGACCAGACTACGTTGAAGATTACACCTCACGTCCAGAATGGGTAAATTATCTGGTAGGCGCACCAGACGGACCCAACGCTGATAGGAGTTTTCCGGGTCTTGGAGTGCCTGTGGATGTATCGCTGGCATTTCACACGGACGCAGGTATAAAGGACGGAGTTGTCGGCACACTTTTGATTTATCGGATAAAGGACCAGTTTAATAAAGACGTGTTTCCAGACGGACGTTCCCGCTGGCTAAATAGAGACCTGGCAGATTTAATTCAGTCGCAGATTGTTCAGGATATTCGTGCAAAGTATTCATCTACCTGGACTCAACGTCAGATTAAGAAACGTGACCTCGCAGAAGTCCGACGTCCCAACATTCCATCGGCTCTTATAGAATTATTATCGCATCAAAATTTTGATGATATGAAATACGGGCTTGACCCCCGATTCAGGTTTGATGTCTCCAGAGCAATTTATAAAGCGGTTCTGCGGTTTATTGCATACGAGTACGGGTACGAGCCAATCATAGCACCTCTTGCACCGAAATTTCTGTCAGTGACCACAACCGCTCCGGGTAAAATAATACTCCGCTGGCAACCCCAGACTGACCCACTTGAACCTACCGCAGTGGCTGAAGGATATATCCTCTACACCAGAAAAGGCAAAGATGCAGATTTTGATAATGGCACTTATGTAACCGAGACCGCGTATGAACTTGCGGGTCTTGAGCCGAATGAGATTTATAGTTTTAAGGTCTCAGCGGTCAATCAGGGCGGTGTAAGTTTTCCATCTGAGGTGCTCTCAGTATATACAGGCACTGGCAACGAACCTCGTGCATTGATTGTCAACGCCTTTGACCGAATTGCGCCACCTGAATACATTGAGGCTGAAAACTATCGGGGTGTGAATAGACATAATGGAGATTGCGGTGTGCCATATCTATGGAATTTGGCATTGACTGGCGAACAGTGGGACTTCAACCCAAAACATAAATTCCTGAATAATGATAACCCGGGCTGGGGTGCTTCTTATGGTGACCTTGAGACGCGCATTGAGCTGGGAAACACCTTTGATTACACTATAATCCACGGCTCCGCAATGAAACGAGCAGGCTGGGCATTTGACTCCGTGAGCGACGATGCGGTGAGAGCTGGCATTATTAATCTCGCTAATTATAAAGTGGTGGATTGGTTATTGGGCGAAGAACGAACCACGCCTCCTCCACCCTGGCGGACGGGTCCCGGTGCTCCAGATAAAATGAACTATGAATTCCAGACACTTACACCCACTGACCAGAAGATAATAAGAAACTATCTGACACAGGGCGGGAGGTTATTTATAAGTGGTGCGTATATAGCCACCGACCTTGTCAATTCTCCGATTGCACGGACTCAGGATAAACAATTTCTTGAGCGTGTGCTCAAGTGCGAATGGGTGACTAATAATGGTAGCAAGACAAATAATGTGTTTTCCGTACCGGGCAGTTTATTTGAGCCACAGGGGATTGGGACGTTTCATTTCAGTAGCGGACTGGGCGAACACGGCATATATGGAGTAGAATTGCCTGACTCTATAAGACCAGCAAAAGATTCAGGAGCAAAAGTGGTATTGCGTTATCAGGATGCGTATTTTGATGCTGGCATCTCTTACGCAGGCTCGGGCTATAGAGTGGTGGTGTTTGGGTTTCCATTTGAGACCATTGTCTCAGAACAGGTTCGGCAGGAGCTGATGTCTGCGATTCTGACGTTTCTTGCGAAGTAATGACAAACGCCGGGATTCGGTTGGGCGGTTTTGTCGGTTCTGTCAGTTGGTCGGTTTTGTCGGTTTATCGGTTTGGTCGGTTCAGTCGGTTTGGTCGGTTAGTCGGTTTTTTCGGTTTAAGGGGAATGCGGCAGGAGGATTGTCACTTTAAAAGTTAGTACAGGCGATTCTTCTGCAATAAAATAAAAAAGTTCTGAGATTGATTCGCTAATGTGGAGATGAATATTTGCCTGATAAGTCGTTCTCTGCCTTTTCATCGTTCAGGGGGATTAGAATACCATACGCTTGAACTTGCACAGGGGCTCACACAGAGAGGACATAAGGTTGTACTTGTCACCACAAGCATTCCTGATAAAAATAT
The DNA here is from genome assembly GCA_021160705.1 of Candidatus Sumerlaeota bacterium. Classification (GTDB taxonomy): domain Bacteria; phylum Sumerlaeota; class Sumerlaeia; order MWCT01; family JAGHBZ01; genus JAGHBZ01. Next base: position 17,899 of record JAGHBZ010000066.1, on the reverse strand, counting down.
TCAACCCGTATACCACGGTATCCACCTTGAGCCAGTTCCGGGTACATTGCCTTCCAGATATAACATTAGATTTTTTCGCACCATTGCAAAGTATATAGAGACGCTTCATCAGCAATATAGATTTGACGTCGTCCACAGTCAGGGTTTTTCCGCACTGACCGTTAATCCTGCAAAGATAAATATCCCGCTGGTCGTGACCATACACGGGACATTATTTTCCGAGACAGCACTGGCGAAAAAGGTCTGGTCTCAACTTAGCCTCCGTGAAAAAGTGCAGGCACTCTGGCACCACAAAGCAAGATTCCTGCTCCTCCCGTTATATCGTAGAATGCTCACTCGGGCTGCCTGCATCATCGTGGATAGCTCCTTTACCCGGAGTGAGATTCTGAAAGAACAGCCGTCCCTGGCACACAAAATTAAACTCATACCACTGAGTATCAAACCAGAGCGCTTTCCCGGTGTTGACAAAATTGATGCCAGAACGAAATTAGGACTACCCACTGATACAATGATTCTCTTCACCGTTGGGCGATTGCATAAGCTGAAAGGAATTCAAACCGTTATTGAGGCTTTGCATAGGCTTATAATCTCCACGCCAGATATCCCTGAGTTTCTCTACATTATTGGTGGAAGCGGTGAGTATAGAACTGTGCTACAGCGACTCGTAAATAACTATAATCTGCAGAATAAGGTCAGTTTTCCTGGAAGGATTTCAGACAGTGATTTACCACTCTACTATGCCTCTGCTGACGTCTTCATCTATCCCGAGCTCTCGCAACCAGCATTTGGACTGGTGACTCTGGAGTCGCTGATGTGTGGAACACCAGTGATTGGTGCAGAGAGCGGAGCAATCCCTGAAGTCATTGACCCGACAGTAGGTGTGCTTTTCCCACCCGGCGATGCGAACGCACTGGCTGACATACTTCGCCACATCCTCCAGAACCCGCAATGGATAACTGAACGTGAACCCCGATGTCGCCCATACGCACTCAACAAGTTTTCCTATCACGCTATGATTTCAAACATTGAGAGAGTTTATCAGGATGTAATCTAAATGCACTCACAATCGTGGATATAGTCGATTGATTGAATGAAATAAGTAGTACAGTATTGGTGAAGGATGCCCTTCGTCGGGAAAAATTTAATGATTACCGAACACGTCGCGTTTAACCTGCTCAAAGGAGTCTTTGATTTTATCAAACCAGCCTTTCTCGGTTTTTATTTCGTTCAATTTCTCCCCGGAGACCCTGGCAAACTCCTGGAGTATCTCACGCTGACGCTCGGTTAGGTGGGTAGGTATCTTTACCTGAACCTTTACATAGAGCCGACCTCTTTTTTGTGGATTTCGGAAATCTGGCATCCCCTTGCCTTTTAACACAAACACGTGTCCGGGCTGGGTGCCTGGCGGGATTCTTAAGGTCTCCTTCCCGTAAAGAGTCGGAATGCTCACTTCTGCTCCCAGCGTTGCCTGAAGAAAACTCACAGGTATCTCACAGTACAGGTCATTGCCTTCTCGCTCAAAGAAAGGATGTCTTTCAATGTACACCACTACATAAAGGTCACCACGCGGTCCGCTCTTCACATACCGACCACTGGTGGTAGAGGCTGGCTCGCCTTCGCCAGGGACTCGCAGGATTTGTCCGTTTTCCACTCCAGGTGGAATGTGGATTTTAATCCGGCGTTCAACCTCTATGACACCTTCTCCTCCACATTTCTCACAGGGAGAATCAATAATTTTTCCTGCCCCACCGCAGTAATCACACGTTGAGGTGACAGTGAGAAACCCCTGCGAAAAACGCCGCATCCCGGTACCATTACACCGGGGACACGTCCGATAACCACTTCCCGGACGCATACCATTCCCATCACAGGCAGGACAAATCTCTGCTCGCCTGAAAACTATTGTCTCGTCTTTGCCGCTTACCGCGTCCTCAAGGGAGATGCGATGTGATAATTTTATATCTCTTCCGGGTTGCGTATACTCACGGCGTCGGCGTTCTCGTGTGGTTGTACCCCAGAACGATGACGTTGAACCCCTGCCACCAAAAAATGAGGAAATAAGGTCTTCAAACATATCCGAGATGTCATCAAAATGATGAAAATCATCCCAGGTGAATCTGCCGCCACTAAAAACACCCTTTACACCCTCGTGTCCGTAACGGTCGTATAATGCGCGCTTCTCCGGGTCGCTTAGCACTTCATAGGCTTCACTGGCTTCTTTGAATTTTTCTTCTGCTTCTTTTTTATTCTCAGGGTTTCGGTCAGGATGATATTTCATCGCAAGCCTGCGATATGCCTTCTTTATCTCCTCCTGACTCGCGTTACGGCTCACTCCAAGAATCTCGTAGTAATCTCGTTTCGTTGCCATCGTTTATTTCCTGTACCGCTGAAAAAAAAAAAGATTTTCAGTTCTTCGCCAAGAATTTATACATCATTTACATTGTATATGTAATTACAGTGCTATTTCAAGCCAAACATCTTTTATCTTGACCACTCCCAGAATAGTGAATTATCTTTTTGATATTGAGAATGTTGTGTAACTCAGTCTTTATGAAATGTTTCAGAAGAAAGTGTGACAAATAGAGGCGGAATTTTTAGTTGTGGTTTCTTTTTATCATCGTTGTTCTGAAAGCGACGTGGGTGAAATATATTTCAGAACAGTCTAATAATATTTGAGGAAATCTTCTGATGCGAATTAAGAGCATATTAGTTCTGCTTTTATTAATGATGTTTGTTAAAGTTTCTCTGGCAGGCTCCTCAGAAGACTTAAAGAAGCTTAAAGAGATAGCCAGAGCTATAAAGGCTCATCGCAAGATGATAAAGACTGGAACAGGGGATGTTTCAAGTTACAGAAAAGATTTCAGAACCGGGCGAAGTGCGGAGAGACACGGAAAGTGGTGGTTTAAGAATGGTGTATGGCGGTTTGATTGTGAAGATTTTCAGTGGAATCCGGTCAGAACCGCAGAGGGCAGATGGAAAGAGAAAACAATGCGTAAGGCAGAGCTGCGAGATGGGATTCTATTAGATTTTATTGCTGATGAAGGTTTTGGGAGTATTACGGAGAATATGATGACTGGAATTCAAGGATTATTTTTTATAGGTATTACAGGATATAATTCATGTAGTTACAGTATAGAAGATACCTTTAAAGCGATAGAAAAGGGTAAGAACAAAATCATTTATTCATTGGAAGATGTGAAGTATGAAGGAAAACGTTGTAAGTTAATCAGTTCTACTTTTGAGCCTCAAGATATCCAATCTTATATCAAAGTCTGGATTTGTCCAGAAGAGCAGTATTCCTATATCAGGTCTGAATCATGGATGGTAATGAAAAGCACTGGCAAACCGGGAAATGGAGAGATAAATAAGATTGCGATGGAATATATAGACCCACCCGGGATATGGTTTCCCAGAGAGGCGACGTTTCAGACGTATCTTTCTTTTCCCCAGAAGCTCATCCAGGAGGAGAGATATATTTTCAGCAACACACGCTTGAATATACCTATTACCGATGAAGAGATAACAGTTAAGCTTCCTTCCGGGTCAAGAATAACCAATATGGTGAATAGAGAAGTTTATCATCTAACCGAGGAAGCCACACTGGAGAGAATTCTATCCGGAAAGGTCAAATCAGAGATAGAGAAAAATATAGAGAAAAATTTAGTCCCTCTTTCCGAAAGAGCTTCAACAAGGACAATCTGGCAGCAGGTGCGGAGAAACACGCTTTCAGAGATACTGATATTTGTCTTACTTTTTTCAATAATATTTATTGTTCTCAGAAAAGTCTTACATTTCTTTCTCCGGAGGAGGTAAAGGTGGTGGGCTTTTTTGTGGGAGGAAAGAAACCGGTTGCAAAAAGTCGGGATGAATAAATTATGCAAGAGAAAAGACAGAGATTGCTGATAAATTCAGTCCTGATTGTCGTCTCCTTAGTTGCAGCCTTCTTCGTATTTAAGATGCTTATCCCTCAAGAGGAAATTGTCAGTTCACATAAAATCCTGCTGGAGAAGAAAATCCGGAAGATGGGCACGCCATTAAATCCTTACATCCTTGAGGTTATTGAAAAGTTCCCAAAAGGTGTGTATAAGATATGTGACAGTAAACGAGTGAAAACCTGTTTTGGCGTGACCAGAGATATTTATTATCAAGGTAAAAAAATCGCCTCCACAACCCCTGACCATTGTATATACTGTATTGGTCTTGTGTTTGAGGTATTTATGGACGCGTGGGAACTCTATGATAAAAGGAGTGGGCGACAAAACATAGGCTGTCTTGATAAGAATAATATCAGGGAATTCAGGAAGCGGTTTTATGGAGTGTATGGTAATAAGAAGACCTTTGTTGACGCACTTACTCGCTATGGGCTGGGCGTGGAAATTACTAACCCGGAGCTGGCAGAACCCGGCGACCTCGTCCAATTCTGGCGGTATAATAATACTGGGCACGCAGTGATATTTAAGCGATGGATAAAAGACGCTAATGGCAAAATTACTGGTATCCAGTTCTGGTCTGCTCAGTACACAACCAGGGGCATAGATTATCATTCAGAACAAATCGGACCCTATCGCCATAATGTTCGTCCAGATAAAATCTATATAGTCCGACCGATTATACCAAAAGAATAAAATTCACCTTTCTCTTACTAAACTGCGATTACCGAAAAAAAATTCTTCGGGAAAAATCAGAACGAAGTGTTTAGTCTGCATCAGGTATAAAACTAACGTCAGGTGTGGAAGAAACCATTCTCCAACCCGTCCTGGTTCCGATAAAGGAATAATATTATCTTAGTTCTGACTCTATTCCCTCTGCCGTATACTCTTTTCCAGAGCAAATGCGAACCAGTAATACGGTTTAGAGTTTTTTGTTTTCTTTCTGCCGAGAAAAACTTATAATCAGTTTTCTTGCACACCTATTTTAAGGAAAGGCTATTATGATTGGCGTTTTAAGAGAGGCTAACTGATATAGTTTACCTGCGAGAAAAATGTATATTAGAACACCGTGTTACAAATGAGGCGATTCTCGGCAGGGTAGGACGTATCGCACTTACATAATAAGATTATAACATCTATTTTACAAGATAAGGAGAATGAGACACAAATGAGTTCAAGGCAGTTAGAAGATAGGATATTAGGACTGCTAAAAAGCAAGCCACGGCATACGTTTCGGCTGGTACATATTGTGCGGGAATTAGAAGCAGGGCAGAAACAACGCCGTCAAATTAGCCGTGCTCTACAGAAACTTGTCAGAGAAGGAAAAGTCAGGTTATTTCGTAACAAACATTATGGACTGGCTCAGGCAAAAGAAGAGGAATTGCAGGGAATTCTTGCAATCTCAGGACGAAGTGCACGAGTGACATTGCTTTCTCGCCCTTCACCAGATATCCCGACTGTCCTACCTGTTAAGCGCTCAGATATTGCAGGTGCAATGCATGGTGATAAGGTCGCTATCCGCCTGAGTACAAAATCAAGACGCACACCCGAACCCATAGCCGTGGTCACCCGTGTACTGGAACGAGCGCGAAAAACTCTGGTCGGCAGGTTTCAATTTAGCGCTCCACGTCAGGGATTCGTTATCCCACGGGATACACGGATTAAACGCCCGGTACTCATCCCGCAAATTCCACCAAGAACAAAAGTCAATAACAACGACTGGGTGGTTGTGAAAATAGTTGATTATACTCAGGAGTCCGAACCCTTAATCGGAAAGATTAAAGAGGTAATCAGCCCAAAAGACAAACCAGGGATAGACATCTATATCATAATCAGGGATTATGGCGTGGAGCCCAAATTTCCCCGCAGGGTGTTGAGGGAAGTCAGGGCTATCGCAGAAAAACCGCTCATCTCGGATGCAAAACAGCGCCGTGACCTCCGCAATGTGACAACGTTCACCATTGACCCCTCCACTGCAAAAGACTTTGACGATGCAATTTCTATTGAACACCTGCCCAATGGGTTATTTCGGTTAGGAGTGCACATAGCGGATGTCTCGCATTACGTTCAGCCTGACACCGCACTGGATAAGGAGGCACGCGATAGAGGCACGAGCATCTATCCGATTGACCGGGTGGTGCCGATGTTGCCTGAACAGTTGAGTAACAACATTTGTAGCCTACGACCAGATGAAGACCGTTCTGCGTTCTCGGTGATTATGGATATTGATACTGATGGCGAGGTCGTCCGAACCAAGACGTTTCCCTCAATTATACGGTCTCGTTACAGGATGACCTACGAGGAGGTGGAAGCGCTATACAATGGTTCTGACCACTGGACTACCGCAAAGTATGCGGACATTATCAAAGAGATAGCCCTCTTATTCGAATTGACCCGGATTCTAATACATCGCCGTGACAGCCAGGGAAGATTGGACCTGGATATTCCAGAAGGAGAGATAATATTTAACTCAGCTGGCGAGGTGATTGACATACGTCGCCGCGCCCGTTTGTTCAGTCATCGTACAGTAGAGGAGGCAATGTTGCTGGCTAATGAAACGGTCGCACGGTTTATTACTGAAAGGGGTTTACCCTGCATTTATCGTATCCATGAACCCCCGGATAAGGAGAAACTTGACACCCTGCTCCCTGCTCTGGTGAGTCTTGGAATAGATATTGACCCACGGAAAAGATACCTCTCGTCCAGACGTCTTCAGCGTATACTGGCAAAGGCTGAAAGTATCCAGCAGGGCTGGATTTTACGACGCCTTATCCTGCGGGCAATGAAACGTGCTGTTTACTCAGCGGAAAATAAAGGTCATTTTGGAATTGCAACCGAATGTTACACGCATTTTACCAGTCCTATTCGGCGGTATCCAGACGTTATGGTGCACAGGATTTTACGAGAGGCAATAAAACGTAAACACCCATCACCTGAGATTATCGCACGCCTGGAGCGTGAGCTACCAGAGATTGCAGCCATTAGCAGTGAACGCGAACAACGCGCTGAGAATATAGAACGTGAAGCCTTTCTGGTAAAAAGCCTTGAGTTTATGAAACACCAGATTGGTGAAGAGTTTGAAGGCTCAATCTCAGGGGTCTCGCCCTGGGGTTTTTATGTGGAGATTGACCTCTACCCTGTGGAGGGAATGGTCTCACGACGCACACTCCCTGATGACGTATATCGCTACATAGAAGAGGAGCAGATTCTTCAGGGGCTACGGCGACGCAAAAAATTTAAACTCGGCGACCGGGTGCTGGTTATGGTCGAACGGGTGGATATTGAGCGCCGACACCTGGATTTCAGGCTGCTCGCTACAATCCCGGCTCATTGATACTCTTTCATTCTCGCTATGAAAACCACCCGTTTATAACATTTCAGATTTGAAACCTAACAGGCGAAATTTGCTCCGCTTCATTTCTTTCTATGCGCAATTTTATCTATCCATCTCTTTTTAAACCCAGATTTTACGTTTAGAGAGTGGAATCTGAGATAGAAACAAATTTTAGCCACAGAGGGCACAGAGAACCCAGAGAAGTTTAGAGAGCGGAATCTGAGATAGAAACCCTCAGCGCTGTTTCAGAGCCCTGCTGAGGGACTCTAAGAATCAAAGTTGAGGGTGTGGAGGGAGGAGAGATTGTTATCTCCCGGCTTCCTGGTCTCCTTATAGAAAAAAGTATTTATAAGGAATCCTGGAGACCAGGATAACTCCGAAAAAGTATGATTTTCCGCTTCAGTCAGAAAGGGAAATAATCTTGAACTTCAGTGAAATTGAGGTTTGTCTCCTAAAGTTGTTCGGTTTGTCGGTTAGTCGGTTTAGTCGGTTAGTCGGTTAATCCTTGGGGCATCCATCCCTTGTTCTCGGGGTCCCATATTCCTGAAATGTGAAAATGAGACCTGACCTTCGCAGGTTAACTCCTATCTCCTGGTTTCCTGGTCTCCTTATAGAAAAAAGTATTTATAAGGAATCCAGGAGACCAGGATAGTCCTGAAGTAGTAAAATTTTTCGCTTTAATCAGAGAGGGAAATTAATACTATATGCTTGCGACAAAGCATATAAAAAACGTGAGGGATGGAGAGTCCATCCCTCACGCATTGCAAAGAATGTCTATGCTACAATATCTGCAGCACTTACGGAGTGACACTAACCTCTTCCACGCGTAACTCTTGCAGATATAGCCAGGAATATTCATTGTCCGCAGGGTCAAAGCTCATTATATCAAATGAGAACAACGCATCATCATCAGAGGTACCAGTAACTGTAGGGCTGAAGTACAGGTCGTAGTCTTTAGAGCTACCAGAAGAGGGTGCATGACCCAGGTTGCTATTCACAGAGGTTTCCCAGGCACGCCAGGAACCTTTTTGATTGACTCTGAGCCGGAACGATACGGCGCTATTTGTAGCTGCGCTACTGCCAACTGTCCATCTGGCACGATAGACTTTGCCATCCTCTACTTGGACATCCGGACTGTACCAGTAGGAGAAACAGTTCGTTGAACCATTAGCCGATAGTCCAATCCGACCGCTACCTGAGGTGGTATTTGGTGCGTCATACGGGGGTATCTGACCTGCAAACTGCCAGCCTTCAGCGGTGGAGGAGAAGGTGTAATAATCCAGGAGAGCGGGGACAGTGATAGGAACAGAATCCCATCCTTCGGTGTTGTTATTGGCAGTATTGCCGTCGGTGGCGTTGTCGTATAATACGCCTATCCAGTAGTTGCCCGGTGGAGTGTTCACAGGTATGGTTACCTGAACCATATTAATACGAACAGAACTCATTGTCCCGAAGCTCCAGCTATAGTATTGCGTGCTCAGGAGCGTATCAGCTGTGGAGATGAAACTGTTGGTAGACAGATATACCCGGAAAGTCCAGGTCCCACTGTCTGTGCCATTGGTTGGATTAACAGCCAGGTGGTTCAGCAGTGTGGTTGTATGTCCGGGCAATATAGTTGACGGCTCAGCATTACAGTCCAGAGGCTGTAGGTCAAATGAACTTCCTCGGGCATGCGGGATAAACGTATTGTCGCACCAGTTGACCCAATCCTGCCATTGCCGACAATAGTAACCCCTGTCGTCGCGGTTGGAGGTGGAGCAGATGACGTGGACATACCGACCGCTGCCAGATTTATAGTACATACCACTACCGCTCATTCCTCCCCAGACCGTGTCGTAGCAGTTACCGCCACCAGTATTGAGCTGGAGCTGGTTATTTGGGCAGTCGGCAATATTGCCGTACCAGAAGTACATATTTAGACCGTTGTGGAGTCCAGAGATGGGGCAATTCTCGGCTGGATAGCTGGCGTTGTGGTATATCTGACTCTGGTGCCAGCTGCAGCTCCCACCATAAGACCACCCGAACCAGCCTGTAAGGAAACCTACCGCACGGGTGACCTCGATAATTCCGACGTCATTGTCGAAATTGCCGCTCTGGGTCCAGCCGGTCCAGGAGCCAAAATATGTACTGTGACCCCAGCCGTACGCGCCCACAGTATTGGCGGGCGGCAATCCCCATCCTGAACCATCCCAGCCGGGATAGACCCAGATTTCCTTTGCCCAGCCGTAGGTTTGACTGTAGACACAGTGCCCAGCAGTAAGAACCGCCTCACCGTCCCTCATAGAACCCGAGGCAACATACCAGTGACTTGCGCCACCGCCATCTTCAAACCGCATCACCAGCTTGCAATTCATCCGCCAGGGGAAGTTCCCGGTCTTGCTGTAATTAGCGATTTTAATCATATCCACGAATGTCGCAGGCAAAACCTCGGTACCACCTTTTCCACCATCAGCACCATCGTAACCGCCACCCTGGGCAAATCCGCCTGTGAGCTTTGCATCATTCGGATACGTAACCTGCTCACCGGTCTCTGCGTTATACGTGACAAACTCACCGCGCCCTGCCGGGGGTTGTTCCTCCGGGTATGGCATCGGGATTGGTGGTATCTCATCAATGGGCGGGTGATTCGGATGTAGCGCTGGTCCGTCCTCGACGGGACCCCGAAACCACGGCACATAGTCGGAATCCACTTCCTTTGCCTGAATCGTCGGAGCAGGCTCTCCGGCTAACGCATTCAGCGTCAGCAACATCGCTGCCAGTACAACTATTCCCAGCATAACTCCAGGAATAAGAGCTGGCTTCTTACTTCGTCTCTTCCTCATTTTAAGTCCTCCTTCTCTATGTATACGTTGCGACTGAAATATTTCTTATCCCAGTCATTTATTTAGAATGGGGCTTGAGTACTGTATAGGGCATATTTATACAAAGTCAATAAAAAAGTTGATGTTTTTCAAATTATTTTACATCTTTCCAATAAAATTGCACCTGTTCACAAGGCAAAGACATTGAAAAATCCCTTCCCCGACGCCATTAAAAGTGCTCATTTTATTAAACTTAGGAAATATCGACTATTGCTAAAGACAAAAAATTACGGAGGGAATACTGAATTGGGTAAAAATATATAATTATCTGCTCGACCGATTTTTAAAAAACTTTTCTATGTTATCTATCACATAGAGAATTTCTTCTTCAGTTATTAAAGGATGGAGGGGTAGAGAGATAATCTCTTTCACGATTTTTTCTGTTATCGGAAGAGCGCCTTTTGGAAGAGTTATTTCCTTGAATGCTGGCTGAAGGTGTACTGGCACAGGGTAATGTATACCTGTTTCTATTTCATACTCTTGCAAATAATGTTGCAGACGGTCTCGTTCTTTCGTCCGCACAACAAATAAACAATATACGCCAAAGGAGCCAGGATATTCTTTGGGTAATACCAGCCTGCCGAACAAAAATGGTCTGTCTTGCAGTGCATTTTTGTAGCGGAGCACTGCACTACGCCGTTGTTCGTTCCATATCTTAATATGCTGCAGCTTGACTCTTAGCACTGCTGCCTGAAGTTCGTCCATCCTATAATTATGTCCCACAAATCCGTGGATATATTTTTCTTTTCTGCCGTGGTCAACGAACCTACGACTTTTCTCAGCAATCTCAGTGTCATTTGTCACCAATGCACCTGCGTCGCCGAGTGCACCTAAATTCTTTGCAGGATGAAAACTGAAACAGGCAACGTCGCCAAGTATACCCACACTTCGTCCTTTATATGCCGCACCAGCTGCCTGTGTGGCGTCCTCAATTATCCACAACTCGTGGCGACGGGCATAATACATTAACCTATCCATATCCACAGGCTGTCCGTAAAGATGAACCGCAATGATGGCTTTCGTTCGCTCGGTGATACTGGATTCAATTTTCTCCGGGTCAATTAGATAGGTCTCCTCATCAATGTCCACAAATACCGGAGTGGCTCCAGTGTGGAGTATTGCCTCAGCGGTAGCGACAAAAGTATGACCTGGGAGAAGGACCTCGTCGCCGTGACCAATTCCCAGTGCCCACAACGCGGTATGGAGTGCTGATGTCCCGGAGCTACACCCGATAGCGTATCGTGCCTGACAAAAACGTGCAAACTCCTCCTCGAACCTTCGCACCTCTTCACCTTTTATGAATCTTCCACACTCAAGCACACGAGAAATCGCTCGGTCTAAGTCGTCTCTAATCAATTGATGCAATTTATTTAAGTCCGTGAATTTTACTCTCATTTCTATTTCTCCCGGGCTGTTTTTCTGTTCTTTTTTCTCTTGTTCTGTCTCCAATTTGATTCTTTTGCGTTTTTACGAGAAATCTAAAAGACCGTGTCCCGAAACTGACGGAAAAAAGAGACTTGTCCTCGCAGGGTTTGGGATTATTTTTGATTCCAATCAAAAGGAGGATAAGCTCATAAGAATCACCATAAAATTAAACAACGGAATTGTGCCACTCCAGAGGTGAAGGGTCAAGAAAAAAGATATGTTAGAAACTACCAATAAGGAGTAAGATTCAAGCGTGGAGAGTAGAGATAGTAGAGAAGTGAGTGTTTGGTGTGCTGGGTTCGGGTCAGCATATCCAAAAAGCGAGACACATCTTAGAGGTTATCACAATGGAAGGCGGAAGCGTTTGTTTCCGGGTAGTGTTGGTCATTATGAATTGAAGTAATTGGAGTTACCGCGAGGGTACATATATTGGAAACATATAGATTAGAAAAATTCGTGATTTTATTTTTTAGTAATTTCCGGAAACGACTCCTGTGTGAGTCAATATTTTTCATTAAAACAAGCTCTTCGGGGAGTCTGGGGTTATCCTAACTCTTTTGGAATGAGTAATCTGTATAAAATGAGCAAATTTTATACCTGTTTTGCAATACCCACCCGCTTTTTTTGTTGACTTCTTCCTATAATTTTTTATACACTGGTCTTTGCTTTTTAATGTTTTTTCCGATATAGATATTATATGGCAATGCAATTAAAACAAGTACCCAAGCTGGCTCAGAAACTGGTTATTACGCCCAGAATGCAGTTGTCTCTGAAGCTCCTGCAGCTCAACCGAATGGAGTTGGAGGAGCTTACCAGACAGGAGCTGGAGCAAAATCCATTCCTTGAAAGCGTTGAAATGGAAACCGGGACCACTCAGTCCACCAGTGAGGATGGTGCCTCAAATCCTGCCCCTTCTGTATCAAGAGTGGAAGAGATAGCAAACTCCATAGAGGCAGCCGAGAGCCAAGACACTACCTTACCTGATTCCTATACCCCTTCGTTTGACCGTGTGGATGTTGATTGGGATGACTACTATAATGATTCGGAGAACCCGGTTTATACTGGCACTGCTGAGGGTTCGGAGGAATCGGATTTTACTCAGTATACCCCTGCAACTCCTACACTATATGAGCATCTTTATCGTCAGTTGCGAGTTTCGCCACTTGAAGGCAAAGATTTTGAGATAGGCAAATATATTATTGGGAGTTTAAACCATAATGGTTATCTGACCGCCCGGGTGGAAGATATTGCACAAAAGTTTGCCACCACGGTGGAGAATGTGGAACGAGTATTGCAAGTAGTTCAGGGATTTGAGCCTACGGGTATAGCAGCAAGGGATATAAAAGAATGTTTACAACTCCAGCTTAAGGATAGAGGCGAGCAGAACCCCCTTGTCTTTAAAATCCTGAATGAGTATTTTGACCTGCTAATGCAGAGAAAACTTGATGTAATTGCCACCAAGTTAGGGGTCAAGAAAAAAGTAGTAGAGCAGGTGTATAATGAGATTTCGCATCTTGACCCGCGTCCTGCAAGAAACTTTGGCTCTGAGCAACCTCACTATATTGTGCCAGACATCATCGTGGAAAAAGATAATGGTCAGTACCATATCTATCTTAACGATGATGCTTCTACTCATTTAAGGATAAATTCATATTATCGGAATCTCTTGCGAAACAAACGCCTGGATAAAGAAGCAAGGAAGTACGCTGAAAAAAAATATCGTGGCGCCTTGTGGTTGATAAGGAATATAGAGCGTCGCCGGGATACTATCCTCAGGGTCACTCGTGCTATTATTGATGAGCAGAAAGAATTCCTGGATAAAGGGATAGAGTATCTCAAACCCTTAACGTTACGGGAAATAGCTGAGAAGGTGGGTATGCATGAATCAACAATTCAACGCGTCACCACTGGAAAGTATGTCCAGACACCTCGTGGTCTTTATGAGTTAAAATTCTTTTTTTCCAGCGGGGTAGATACTTCTGATGGCACAACTACCTCTTCTACCTCTGTGAAAGATAGAATCAGACAGATTATTGCAGAGGAAGACCATTCTAAACCTTTAAGCGACCAGAAGATTGCAGAACTCCTGCGTAAAGAAGGCATAAATATAGCAAGACGTACCGTAGCAAAATACCGCGAACAATTGAAAATCCTGCCTGCAAAATTGCGGCGGTCTTCGCAGTGAGCTCGGTCCTCCTTACCTCTACCATTTTTTGGATTTTTCTCCAGGAGTAGTCTATTCACGCTTCATTGTCGCCAGCAACATCAAGCCGAAGAAGAGAAAATACATAATCATTGGCAGTGGAATGCCTTCGCAGGCTACTCAGGGTCAGGGTGTAATGCCAGCTTTAATTAGGTCGTGGATGTGAATCATCGCAATGGGGTGGTTATCCTGGTCAATGACTGGCAGTACGGTAATATTAAATTGTTCCATCACGTCAATTGCTTTAACAGCAGGCGCATCTTTTGAAATAGATTTGGGGTTATGAGTCATTACTTTTTCCACAGGTGCATCGCGCCCGTATTTACCAGCCTGAATGATGCGACGCAGGTCACCATCAGTGATGATGCCTACGAGTTTACCATCATCGTCAATGACGGATGTTGAGCCCAGTCCTTTAGCGGTCATCACCACAATGGCTTCTTTGAGAGTGCGGTCTTTATGAATGATGGGGTTCTCGTCCCCGGAGTGCATAAGGTCAGAGACCTTAATCAAAAGCCGTTTGCCAAGCGTGCCACCCGGATGAAATATAGCAAACTGTTCAGAACCAAAATCTCGTTTCTCCAGTAAGACCACGGCGAGTGCATCGCCCATAGCCAGAGCAGCGGTAGTGCTGGCAGTTGGCGACAGCCCTAAAGGACAGGCTTCTTCTTTGACAGAGATGTCAAGCACTGAGTCTGCCTGTTTTGCGAGTTCTGAGTGCAGGTTTCCTGTAATGGCAATCAGTTTTATCTTAAAATGCTTAAAATACGGAATCAGCCGCAACACCTCATCGCTGTTTCCGCTGTATGAGACAACAATAACGACATTTTCAGGAGTTATCATCCCCAGGTCACCATGCATTGCCTCTGATGGGTGCATATAAAATGCTGGCGTGCCAGTGCTGGCGAGTGTGGCAGCGATTTTACGTGCTATGATACCTGATTTCCCCACTCCTGTCAGTACTATCCGGTCGCGACAATTATATATAATATCAATGGCTTTTTCGAATTGCGCATCCAGATGGTTGCTGAGTTCAGCAACCGCAGATGATTCTATCTGAAACACACGTCTGGCTCGTTCCAGTATATCCATCATTGCCACTCCCTTTTAATTACAGATTCAATGGATTTAATTTGTTCAAGCACAAGCGGGAAATCTTTCAGGTAAAGAGAATTGGGACCATCGCTCAATGCCTTTTCCGGGGCGTCGTGAACCTCCATATAAATGGCATCAACGCCGACTGCCACGGCTGCCCGAATAAGATACGGGATAAATTCACGTTCTCCACCTGAAGCAGAGCCAGCACCTCCGGGTAGTTGAACCGAGTGAGTAGCATCAAATATAACTGGATACCCAAAACCCCGCATAATGACCAGTGAGCGAAAATCTACCACAAGATTATTGTAACCAAAAGAAGTACCTCGTTCAGTCAACATTATCCTGTCGTTGCCGGTACTAAGCACTTTCTCAATGATATTTTTCGTATCCGCTGGTGCGAGGAATTGTCCTTTTTTTACATTGACGGGTTTACCAGAGCGAGCGACTGCAAGAATCAAATCTGTTTGACGGCTCAGGAAAGCGGGTACCTGTATTACATCAGCGACCTCAGCCACTTTCCCTACGTCGTGCCTGCAGTGAACGTCAGTAAGAATCGGAACACCAATCTCGTGTTTTACCTGGTTGAGGATTTCCAGCCCTCTGTCAATACCGGGACCCCGATACGACCTGATGGAGCTGCGATTTGCTTTATCGTAGGACGCCTTAAAAATAAAGGGCATATCAAGCTGGTCTGTACACTTTTTCAACTCGCTGGCAATAAAAAGTGTGTGGTCTCTCTCTTCAATGACGCACAATCCGGCAATAATAACAATCGGCGACCCACCACCAATAACCACCCGGTCAGAAATTGATATTCTTTTTGGTGCTTGCATTTTTACGAACAACAAGAGATTATTAACAATATAAATACTTTGTTGCTTTCAAGTCAAACTTGAAAATAGTCGTTTTTGTTGACAATATTAGGTTCTGTGGTGAGAAAAATTTATAATTATAACCTTTTAGTGTGAAGGGCGCTATGGAAGAAGATAAATCGTCAGGAACGTCAAACATTGAGGTTTCAATAATCGTACCTGTGTATAACGAGGAAGGGTCTTTAAGACCGCTCTATGATGAATTAAAACAGGCAATCCAGCAGATTGATAGAAATAGTGAGATAATTTTCGTAAACGACGGTAGCAAGGACAATAGCGAGGCAGTCCTCAACCAGCTGGCGGAGCAGGACAGTATGGTAAAAGTAATCCATTTGCAGACCAATTTTGGTCAAACAGCGGCAATTGCTGCCGGACTTGACCACGCACAGGGTGACATTATTATCCCCATTGATGCAGACCTGCAAAATGACCCGCGTGACATCCCACGCCTGCTGGATAAACTCGCAGAAGGTTATGATGTGGTCAGTGGGTGGCGGAAAAACCGACGCGATAAATGGTTCAACCGCACACTACCTTCGCTCGTGGCAAATAAATTAATCTCAATTATAAGCGGTGTGAAATTGCACGATTATGGATGTACTCTGAAAGCATATCGGCGCAAGGTGATTAAAGACATTAAACTCTATGGTGAGATGCACAGGTTTATCCCGATTTATTCTGCCTGGTATGGTGCAAAAGTCACTGAGATTGTGGTCAATCATCGTCCTCGTCGATTCGGTAAGTCAAAATACGGATTTGAGCGTGTAATCAAGGTAATCCTTGACCTGATTGTCATAAAATTTCTCGGCGACTATGCACATAAACCGATTTATATCTTCGGAGGCGTGGGAATATTAAGTTTCATTCTGGCATTTCTATCAGGACTCTGGGCATTATATCTAAAGTTCTTCCATAAAATCAGCTTTATCCAGACACCTCTGCCTCTGCTTTTTGTGCTGTTGATTGTTCTGGGGTTTAACGCAATCCTGCTCGGATTACTCGCAGAAATATCTATTCGTACCTATTACGAGTCTCAAAATAAACATACTTACCTTGTTAAAGAGAAGCGCAATTTTAAGCAATAACGCCAATGTCGGGCGTATAGATTCTCTTGAGTATCTCACTTCTGGCTGAAGCAGTAGATTTTTTATCTCTGGATTAAATTTTTACGGACATTCATTCACAACAAATAACCGACTATGCAAAGAACTAAAAAAAATATTCGCGTAAGATTTGCGCCATCGCCTACAGGATATTTACATATTGGTAGTGCGAGGACTGCGCTATTTAACTGGCTTTTTGCGCGACATTACAATGGAGTGTTTGTGCTCAGGATTGAGGATACAGATATTGAACGTCTTCACGAAGACGCGCTCAGCTCTATCTACGATGGTCTGCGCTGGCTGGGCTTGGATTGGGATGAAGGTCCTGAA
The DNA here is from genome assembly GCA_021160705.1 of Candidatus Sumerlaeota bacterium. Lineage (GTDB taxonomy): Bacteria > Sumerlaeota > Sumerlaeia > MWCT01 > JAGHBZ01 > JAGHBZ01. The sequence goes on along the minus strand of JAGHBZ010000066.1, from coordinate 744 downwards.
GTGGGAGGTCCCTACGGACCCTATCGTCAGTCAGAGCGTCTGGAGATATATCAGGAGTATGCACAAAGGCTTCTGAGGGAAGGCAATGCCTATTATTGCTATTGTCTGCCAGAGGAGCTGGAGGAGCAGAAACGACAGATGCTCGCACGAGGCGAGGCTCCACGCTACAGCGGGAGATGCCGTTATCTTACCAGCGCTCAACGTCGCCAGCTGGAGAACGAAGGTCGCCGTCCTGCTATTCGATTCAGAATGCCCGAGACTGATATTGAAGTGAACGACATTATTCGTGGACGTACAGTATTTAAAGCCGAAACTCAGGGAGATTTTGTCATACTTCGCAGAGATAACCGCCCCACCTATCATCTGGCAAATGTCGTTGACGACACACTGATGCATATCTCTTATGTAATTCGGGGCGAGGACCTTTATCCGAGCACTCCGCGTCATATAGCGCTTTATCGTGCACTGGGATTACATCCACCTGAATTTGCGCACCTGCCAATGATTCTTGCGCCCGACCGCTCTAAACTCTCCAAACGCTATGGGGCGGTGTCCGTGAGCTGGTATAGGGAGCAAGGATTTATTCCTGAAGCCATTGTTAACTATTTGGCACTGCTTGGTTGGTCGCCTCCTGACGAGCAGGAGATAAAATCTGTGGAGGAGCTGATTAAAGAATTTTCCCTTGACCGAGTGGCAAAAGCCGGGGCTATCTTTGACCTGCAAAAACTTCGCTATGTAAATGCC
>JAGHBZ010000426.1 GCA_021160705.1 Candidatus Sumerlaeota bacterium | reverse complement strand
TCAGGAAAGAAAAAATTGTAATTTATCGGGAAACACGGATATTTAAATACAGGATGTGAAGATGCGATTTGCCAGTCCAATATATTTTGTGTTATTGGTATTGGTTGTGACGGCTGCCTATGTGCTATTCAGGCGAGAACGCCAGGTATATGGTAGTATAAGGTTCTCGTCATTGCGAAATCTGAAGAAGGTGCATCCATCATTCTGGCAACGTCTGCGCTGGTTGCCAAAAGTATTGCGTTTGCTGGCGCTGACATTATTGATTGTAGCGATGGCACGACCACAATATGGCTGGAAAGAAACTGAAATATTCTCTCGCGGAATTGATATTATGCTCTTGACTGACGTCTCGTACAGTATGAAGGCAACGGATTTTCGTCCTAACCGATTAGAAGCCGCCAAGCGAGTAATGGAGGAATTTATTGAAGGACGTAAAGGCGACAGGATTGGCATTATGGTATTTGCCACTACAAGTTTTCTGCTCTGTCCATTGACTCTGGACTATGGCGTGGTAAAAGAATTTCTTGAGAACATTGAGTTTGATATAGTGGATGGGAACTCAACTGCAATTGGTATGGCACTTGCCTATGGGGTGAAAAAACTTAAAGATAGCACCGCTAAAAGCAAAGTAATCATACTCCTTACTGACGGCGAAAATAATGCCGGTAAAATCGAGCCGTTGACCGCTGCGGAGATGGCTGAAGCTCTGGGTATCCGGGTGTATACCATTGGTGTGGGTAGTGAGGGAACAGCAATGGTGCCTGTGAACACGCCGTTTGGAGTTCGCTACATTCCGCAGACGGTGCATATTGACGAAGACACGCTTAGAAAAATTGCCAAGCAGACCGGAGGGAAATATTATCGCGCTACTTCAGAAAAGAAACTTGAAGAGATTTATAAGGAAATCGACAAACTTGTGAAAACTAAAATTGAGGAAAAAACACATCAGTTTTATGACGAACGAATGCACTACTTTGTCATCAGTGCGCTTGTGCTTATCCTTCTTGAGGCAGTGATGTCAGCCACACGATTTATTTCCTTGCCTTAGTCAGCTGGCAGAGTTTACTGCGTGCTTTATTCAGCCAGCCGGGGACGATTCCTTTAGCACCTTTATGATGTCCAGGTAAATCGCATCTCTGATTTTAAGGAATGTGCTCTCTTCTGTCTGAAGAATCAGGTAAGAAACCTGAATGGTGTAGCCACCGCTGGATATGTCGGTGAGAACTACCTGAACGTTCTCTTTATCCACATCTGAATGGCGGGCAATGGTCTGGAGAATTTTTTGTTTCAGGCGAATAATCTCATCTGGAGATGTTGCTGAGGGAATAGTCAATGAAAATGTGACAGCCCGGTGAGTATCTGCCGAGAGGTTCTCCACATTTGCTTTTGCGAGAGTGCTGTTAGGTATGGTCACTAACGTCTGAGAAGTGGTACGAATTTTTGTGCTACGAAATCCTATATCCTCAATAGTGCCTTTAACGCCAGCAACAGAGATTCTATCGCCCACCCGACACAGACCATCGGAGAAAATCACGATGGCTCCAAAGATATTCGCCAGAGTGTCTCTGGCAGCAAGAGCTACCGCTAACCCACCAATACCAAGTCCTGCCCACAAACTCGTCACCGAATATCCAAGATTCTGAATTATCATCAATCCAGCAATGATAATAACGAAGACCTTTATGACCTTTCGAAAAACGGGAAGGATTTTGTCGTCCAGACGCGACTGAGTTCGTTGTTTCAGTTGATACAGGTATGCCTCTACAAGGTCTATTAAGCGAACCACCAGCCAGGTAAGGTCAATAGCGATTAGTGTCTCCATTGTTTTCTTAAAAATATGGTGGAAATTGTATGGTTTTACCGGGAGCTGGACTATAGACCCCCCGATGAGAACACCTATCAGCACCACAAGCCAGAACAGTGGAGTTGTGGTATTCTTGATAAACAAATCATCCAGTTCAGTAGCGGTCTTGCTGGTGATTTGTTTGAGTTTCGTTCTGAAAACTCGGCGGAGTAAAAACGCCAGAAGGATACATAGAGAGATGACATAAATCGCAATTAGCACATCTACTTTCGCCGCCAGCGTTATGGATTTCAAGGTAAATTGTGCTGGTGATGTAAAAAGAAAGTTCATACTCTTGCCTCTTTAACCCGAGCTTTATCTATTTGCAAAAACAGAAAAATACTTACATATCTTTATCACCCTTTTGAGTGGACATAAGTCTACCCAATTTCAAATAGAACACTACTACTCCACCAAAAAAGCCGTAGAATTAATTATCGAATTCTCCTTGGGCTTTTATTATCAATGAAAGAAAGTTATCACGTTCGCTCAGCGTCCAGTTTTCACGATCATACCAAACTCAGTGCCTTTACCAGAAGTCGCATACGCATATTCAATATTCATCTTTTTTGCAGAAATATCGCTAATCGCCTTGGCACCACTACCGGGCTTGTCTTCTGCTGTAATAAATGAGACTTTTGCTCGGTCGACTTTATAGCCGGCTTTTCTCAGTGCGGCAGCGGCTCTGGCGACATCTTCAGGCAAAAGATGGATTGTACCGGTCTTCCCGGCAGGCGGACACAAAAACCCTAAAAGGTTTACACCCGCTTCTGCCAGGCAATTGAGCACCTTTGCCAGTGCGCCCTTTTCGTTTTTGGTTTTTACCAGCAACTCTGTCCTTTTTACCATACCCATTCTTGCGACACCTCCTTTTTAGAGAGTATGCCCGAGCAACGCTTTAAATTGTCGGGCATTGGCAAGCATCTCACTATTGTTGAACATAACATAATTTATCCGGGTTGGGCTGAGTTTTTGCAACAGGGTTTTTAACTCTGTGGAACTATAGTCGTACCGATACCCGGTAATGCCGTGTAGACGGAAATAGTTTATTGTACCAAAGAGTGGCTCATCCTTAAAAGGGTCAACACAATGAACCAGCCCTAAATCCTGACAAATCTCTTTTATCACTTTACCCTCCCAGCCTCCGCGTGGTTCCCAGACAAAGAGGAAATCATCTCGCTCGATTCGGGTGAAGAACGCATACATATTATTGATGTTTTCTTGAGTTTGCTTGAATCGAGCAGGACACTGGAACAAGATAATTTTTGCGTTCAACGCTCGTGCAATCTCTTCTGTCCGTTTCCATGCCTGGAGGACCACGTCTGTCATCTGGAAGAAACCACATTGCTTCTTCTGGTGCTCAGTCAATGGTGTTTTCAACCGCCGATACGTAGGACTGCTGGCAGGATGCGTGATGACCTGCCAGGCTTTTATGGTAAACTCAAATCCCTGCGGTGCTTCAGCACGCCATTTCTCAGCAGTTGCACATCTTGGTGGCTCATAAAACGTCTGCTGTATCTCTACCACGCCGAATTCTTGATAATACTTTTTCTTCGCCATCGGAAATCCACAACACCCTATGCGTGTCGCCGTCACCATTTCACTCTCACCTGCCAGATAAATAATGCAAGAGACCTGAATAAATCTAAAAATAACTTAAGCAAGAAATGACAGAAACACAAGATAAAAAATATCCCTCCTCTCTTTTATTGTAAGCCACTCCCGGGTGCAAAATACAAGAAGACCTTATGTATTTAAAAGGTGGTGAGGGATGAAATAGCGTAGAGATATGGTTAACCTTTAAGTCCAGTGAGAGAGATGCCTTCAATGAAATACCGCTGTGTAAATAGAAAGAGAATAATCACCGGAACAAGCATCATTGTAGCGGCAGCCATAAGTAAGTTCCATTGTGTTCCTCCGTGCTGAGACTGAAAGAATTGCAATCCAAGCGAGAGGGTAAATTTGTCCTGACTTGTAAGATAGATGAGCGGACCGAGAAAATCGTTCCAGGCATACATAAACTGAAAGAGCGCTACCACCAGAAAAGCAGGACGTGCAAGAGGCAAGATTATCTGAGAAAATATGCGCAACTCACCACACCCATCCACAACCGCAGCCTCAGAGAGTTCCTTTGGAATTGTGAGGAAAAATTGTCGGAGTAGAAAAATGCTGAATGCGTTGCCGAAAAATGTCGGCACCCATAACGGCATAAATGTGCCAATCCAGTGTAGACGGCGAAACACCGCATAGAGAGGAATCATAGTTACTGGAAACGGAATCATCATCGTGGATAGAACAAAGATAAATAAGGTATTGCGTCCCCGCCATCTAATCCGTGAAAACCCGTATCCTACAAGCGAAGAAGAGATAAGCGTACCGATAATCGTAAGCACGGATACAT
>JAGHBZ010000124.1 GCA_021160705.1 Candidatus Sumerlaeota bacterium | reverse complement strand
GTTTAAAAAGCAAGAAGTTTAATACCCGAACTGTCGGAGCACCTCAACAGTTGTCTCAGTAACTCGCCGAATCAAATCTTCTTCTGAGCCGGATTCACCAGAGGGGGTGGGTTTGAGCGCACACCCGGTACAGGCATTGCATAGGGTATTGGGTGTCTGGCAAATACCCGCACTCATAAAAATGTCCATATTACGTTCTACAACTCGTTGAATAGAGCGTTTGCAGTCCTGCATCAGTCCCGGAAAATCTATGGTATCAGGCTTCCGTTTAAGGCTTTCCCGGATAGCATCGCACGCTGAGACCGACATTCCGGTGTAAAAATTAATCTTTGCCACACCCAGACTGATAGCCTGACGAAAATCGTGTGCTGAAAGACCTGTACCACCGTGAAGCACAAGTGGTATGCGTAACGCATCATTCAGACGGGCAAGTCGGTCAAAATCAAGATGAGGTTCACCTTTGTAGAGTCCGTGCACAGTGCCTACTGCTACCGCCAGACAATCCACCCCAGTGCGACGGACAAACTCTACTGCCTCATCTACTCTGGTGTAGTACTCTTCAGGTGAGAGTTGCTGAGTATTGCCTTTACCGCCTTCTCCACCGGTCACGTGCCCAAGTTCAGCCTCCACTGTCACGCCAACGGTATGACATATCTTTACAATTTCTCTGGTGCGATTGACATTCTCCTCAAAGGGCAACAACGAGCCGTCAAACATCACAGAGGTAAACCCTGCGCGTAACGCCCGAATAATTGCCTCAAATGAAGTCCCATGGTCAAGGTGAATGACTACAGGTACACGTGCTCTGCGTGCGACGTCGCGAATAGCTGGCGTGATGTTTTCTATGTTCACGTAAGGGAAATGCACTTCAGCTATTGCAAGAATGACTGGTGAGTAGCACTGTTCCGCTGCACCTATAATCGCCTCCAAAAACTCCATATTGATGACATTAAATGACCCCACTGCGTATTTATGCCTGTAAGCATCCCAGATTACGTCTTTTAGATTGACCAGTGCCATCTCTCACCCAGAACTATTATGACATATCATATTTAATAGAATTATATTTTATCATCTATTGGCTGTGCAATTATTGTCAATTATTTCTATAGCGCACCACTTTTTCTATCATTGCAGATTAGAGTGAGCCTGAAGTTAATTTTTCCTGTACAGGACTTTCGGTATCAGCAGGGAACAAGGAACTTTAGTGATTCTGTGGTCTGACCTCTAAAGTTAACTCGGCGTCGGAGGGGCGGATGTAACGTGGTTCTAAGGTGGTGGGGTCAGCTATTTTGTTTTCCTTAAATCGCTCAAGTGCAAGGTACGCCACCTCCTCAGCAGAGGGCAGTATTCGGTGAGGAGGCGCAAATTCTGCTCTATCTCCAAGCGTGGTAACAATCAGCTCTCTATACCGTAGTGCACCTGTACCGGAAAAAATAGCTGGCTGACAAATCTGCTGGAGCAGGTTCCGGGGCAATATCACCATATCTTTGCCAACCTGTTGTAATCGCCTCCCGTCTGAACTAACTTCAAAGATTGCGGCATATACCTCCTGACGCCGGGCGTCTATCATAGGACAGATGAGTTTGCCAGCTCTGAAGTACCTATACGCCAGTGCTTCAAGCGTGGGAACTGCAATCAATGGTCTATCGCCAGCAAACGCTAACCCTTTGGCAACGCTCATCCCAATACGAATCCCGGTAAATGAACCCGGTCCGATGGATACCCCGATGGCATCAATGTCCTTGAGAGCCAGCCCTGAGAGTTTGAGTGCTCTCTCCACGGTCGGCATCAGGCGAACGGAGTGTGTCTCGGAAGAGTAAACCTGAACCGATACCACCAGACCAGTGGATTCATCTATAATCGCCACACCACCAGAGGGTGTTGCTGTTTCTATGCCGAGAACTTTCATCTGGTACCAACTAAATGTCGGATAATATCTCCCAGATGGGCATTCCCATCTTTCAGCGAAAAGACAAGTTCTCTCGTGGTCTCGTCAATAATGAACAGGTCAATATCAAGATAAGGGATGGGTAAGAATTGACGAAATCTGTCAGCCCATTCAATGACCACGACACTATCCGCAGAAAGATAATCCTCAAACCCGATACTGAAAAAATCCTCAGGAGAATGGAGTCGGTAGAAGTCAAGATGATGGAGATTGAGTCGTCCCTGATACTGACTTGCCAGCACAAAACTGCTACTGGTGATAATTTCGGTGATGTCCAATCCTTTAGCGATGCCTTTAACCAGACAGGTCTTTCCAGCGCCCAGCTCACCAGAGAGCGCAATAATCTCCCCACCGCGGAGCCGACGACCGAGCCGTTCGCCAAGACTCAATGTCTCCAGCTCTGAGTATGTAACCTGAGTTATTCGCATACTACTTTTCATTATCTTTGGATTCCGCATTTATTCCTCAAGCAGGACAAGATACTGTTGGTCAGATAGCTCTTCAGCATACGCCGACAATGGCTCAGCCGTGGTGGGCAGGGTGACCGCAGGAGCAATGTCCATCAGGGGTTTCAGGAAAAACAGCCGTTCAGTCAAGTACTGATGTGGCACCTTCAGCTCTGGTGTATCAATTACCTTCTGCCCAAAAAGTAGAATATCTATGTCAATCACACGGGGACCCCAACGGACAGATGCAGGTTTACGACCAAGCTGTTTTTCAATTGCTTTAATTTCTTTGAGTAATTGCAGGGGTGTCAGTCGTGTCAACACAGCGATGACCGTATTGACAAACCACTCCTGCTGTTTAAATCCCCAGGGGTCAGAACGGTAAAGATGAGCACGGGCTATGACATTGGTGCTTGGCAAGTCATTAATTAATTCAATTGCCTGCTTAACATTAAGGAGTTTATTGCCCATATTCGAGCCAAGTCCAAGATAAGCTACCTGCAGTTCTTCGGCGTTTTGTTCGGGCATCATCGTTGTTTCTTTCACATAGATTTTTGCGGAAAAATTTAATCAAGGTGGTTCAGCTCCACCTCACCAGTAAAAACAATCTCTGCCTGAC
>JAGHBZ010000189.1 GCA_021160705.1 Candidatus Sumerlaeota bacterium | reverse complement strand
TAAAGAGGGTGTAAATGCCGATACTCATACCAGAAGTAACTAAATTACTCTTATTAAAGTGGCTACTTACCATTGGGGGTATATATGTGATAAGGTTGTTCTTCCGCCAGAGTTTCCGCATCACCGGGCTTGCGCCGATAATCACCGTGGCAGTGGTCATTGCACCGGTGAACGTATTTCTGCGCGAGATAGCCGAGTTATGTGGATTACCACAGACCTTCGGGGTACTGCTTGTGTTCAGCATAATTCTTAATGCAGTAATTATTTATTCAGCCTCCTATGTCGTCTCGCAATTTTACGTGGAGAACTTCATAGTAGCATTAACCATTGCAGTATTTCTCTCAGGGTTTACGTTATTGCTCTCGCACCTGATAAAGACCCCTGTATTTCCTGAAGGAATATTTTCGGCGACCCGGGTTTTGAGCAGTACAGAAGTCGCCGCCACAACATTAAGATTCATCTTTCCCCTTTAATTCAATAAACAATTAAACATTTTTTGCCCCCTATTCTCCCAGAGTGTTCGTATCTTAAGAAAGACTGATAAAATTTTTCCTTGCCAGGATGTCTGGCGTTCTCCTATACTGATGACATTTGAGATGTTTTTTCATTATAAAAGTGCAATTTTTCAAATTTTTCACAAAAAGGAGGCGTAATTAAATGAGAAATACAAAAATACTCCCCAGAGTGAACAAATATGGATTTTATGAAATTCGTATGGAGAGTATAGGGGGATTTGGGGCGAATGTTGCTGGTAAAATTCTTGCTCAGGCTGCTATTGTAGGTATGGGACTTAATGGCGCAAATTTCTCAAGCTACGGTTCAGAGAAGATGGGCACGCCAATGAAGACATATGTACGGCTGACCGAAGAAGATACTGTACGGATTAACAGTCCGGTTACTGAACCCCACCTGGTAGTTATTTTCCATACGAATCTCATCCAGATGTTGCCGGTATTAGAGGGGATTCAGGAGAATGGTAAACTCGTGGTGAATACCAACAAGCCACCTGAAGAGATACGTGAGGAAGCAAAGGTTCCGGGTGGAATTACTATTTATTGTGTAGATGCCTTCAAGATTGCCGTTGAAGAGAAGGTTCGTATCAATACTCCGCTACTTGGTGCGATATGTAGAGCAACAGAATTTATAGACGGCGAACAGGTGAAATACTATATAACCAAGATGTTTGAGAAGAAATATCCACACACTATAGAGCCGAACAGAAAGGCATTTGACCGAGGATTTAATGAAGTTAGTATAATGGAAGTTCCTGATGACAATAAGTATCCATTTGTTGAATATAAACCTTATGTGTCTCCACTGGGTTATGAGAATGCCCCAATTGGTGGTGCAATAACAGATTTTGGTAATGCGTATATCAAAGACCTGAGTGGTAGTCGTGCGGGCTACGTTGCGGTGTATTATCCAGAGAAGTGCATTCACTGCGGGTTCTGTAGTTTTGCGTGTCCAGACTTCTGCATTATATTTAAAGAGGAGACCGACCCGAAAACTGGTAAGAAGTTGATGTTTATGAAAGGAATTGATTATAAGCACTGTAAAGGGTGTCTGCGGTGTGTGGAAGTTTGTCCCACAGAGGCACTCCGGGCAGAAATTGAGGCAGAGGTCTCCCCGGAGAAACTTAAATCAGTAGTTTAGAAAAAAATGAGAATAAACTTTTTCTATATTCTCAAAATAAAAAATCTGTATAATAAGGAGAGGAAGAAATGAGCGCAGTAACGACGTTAGAAAAAAAGAAAGAAAAAACCATAAAAGAGGGCGTCGCCGAACAGGTGGTGGATATAAAATCCGGAAATGAGATGGCGGCACTCAGCGCCAACCACATAAATTTCCACGTTATGGGATATTATCCAATAACCCCATCCACTCAGGTGCCTGAAGAGCTCGACCGAATGAAAGCAGATGGTGAACACGAGATAGTGATGATTCCCGGGGATGGAGAACACGGCGCTGCGGGCAGCTGTTATGGTGCCTCAGTAGGTGGCGGCAGGGTATACAATGTGACCGCAGCCAATGGGTTGATGTATGCGATGGAACAGCTCCCTGTGCAATCCGGCACACGTTACTCTATGCTTTTGAATATTGCGTGCAGGAGTATCTCAGGACCCCTGGACATCAAATGTGACCATAGTGATGTTATGTATGCGCTGAATTCAGGGTGGCTGATTATGATGGCAAAAGACCCGCAACGCGTCTATGATTTCAACATTATCGGGCTAAAGTGGGCAGAACTGGAGGATGTACGACTGCCGGTGATGGTTGCCTACGATGGGTTCTTTACCAGCCACCAGCTTCGGCGTGTGCAATATTTTAAAGACAAAAAAACCGTCCAGGAGTTCCTTGGTCCATTTAAGCCTATGATAACAGCAGTTGAACCTGATAAACCCGTGACCATCGGTCCGTATATGAATGAGCCGGATTTGATTAACAATAAGATGCAAACCCATCTGGCAATGGTCGCTGCGAGCAAACGTATTAATGAAGTGTTTGAGGAATATGGCAGGCTCTCTGGCAGGTATTACAGCGTGATTGAAAAATATAAAATGGAGGATGCTGAGGTCGCTATATTCATACTGAACTCTGCGTATGATACAGCCACTCAGGCAGTAGATAACCTACGCGCTCAGGGGAAAAAGGTTGGTGCAATGTCGTTAAACGTTATACGTCCATTTCCAGCGGACGAGGTACGAGAAGCACTCAAGAATGTCAAAGTTCTGGTCGTGTGCGACCGTCAGGATTCTTATGGCTCCTGGGGTGGAAATATGACACACGAAATTAAATCCGCTCTCAAGGATGACCCGGATAACAAAACTTACGTCATCTCGCGTGTCTGGGGAATCGGGGGACGAGACTTCTACATTGAAGAAGCTGAAGAACTTCTCGGGCAGGGATTTCAGGCGCTCCAAGATAAAAATGCAGTACCACGATTTGACTATTTTGGCGCTACACCCGGGGACCCTGAGTACAAACCTATGAATCTCTGGACACCTATTAAAAAAGAAGAATCTTCACCCGGTATCATTAAAGTGGAAAAAGACCCGGAAAGCGGAAAACTTAAGGTTAAAGGAGTAAACCTGCGAGCGCTAACAAAAATGCCTGAGCGTATTGTCCCAGGGCATGGTGCGTGTCCGGGATGTGGTATATTTCCATCCGTGGGCACCTTTCTGAAGGGGATTGAAGGATACGTGGTGATGCTCTGGCATACCGGGTGTGGTATGGTGGTGACTACCGGGTATCCATACACGAGTTTCCGCACCACCTACATTCATAACCTTTTCCAGAACGGTGCAGCCACGATGAGCGGTCTGGTGGAGATGTACCACGAACGACAGCGCCGCGGTGAAATCCCCCGGGACCAGGAGATAACGTTCATTATGGTAACCGGCGATGGAGGAAATGATATTGGTATGGGTCCCACTATTGGCGCTGCGATTCGCAACCATCATTTCATCATCCTTGAGTACGACAACCACGGCTACCAGAATACCGGGGCACAGCTCTCGTTCACTTCGCCTCCCTATATGATAACCTCTACGAGCAATGTTGGTCCCAAACAGGTGGGCAAACAAATCTTTCATAAAGACACTCCACAGATAATGGCAGCCACTCATATACCGTATGTGTTTACTGCCTGTGAGGTAAACCCGACAGACCTCATAAAGAAAGCGGCAAAAGCCCAGTGGTATGCAAGAAATGAGGGACTTGTGTTCGGGAAACTGCTTTCGTTCTGTCCACTGTCCTGGCGGTGTGAACCACGAAAAGCTAAGCAGGTACTTCAGCTCGCCGTGGATTCGTGCTTCTTCCCGCTATATGAAGTGGAGCATGGCATCACGACACTTAACTATGACCCTGAAGCCAAAGGAAAGAAGGTACCTGTGATTGAATGGGCAAAGGCTATGGGTAGGGCACGACATCTGGCTAAACCTGAATATAAGGAATACATTGAGAGATTCCAGGCAGAGGTAGACCGTAGATGGAATCGCCTCAAAGCAATGGCTGAACATCCTTTGCTGTAAATAAGACATCCCGATTTTTAGAAATACTGTAGACGCCCTGTTTCTTTACAGCTATGCGTTTACCATCGAGCAAGACGCAGAGAACTCAGAGGTCATAGTATAACTTTCTTGATGCTTTCACTTAAACGCCTTTGAGCAGTGAGAACCGTGTTTATTTTTATTCTTTCTCTCAGTGTGCTCTGTGTACTCTGTGGCTAAAAAGAAAGAATAAGCCACTGAGGGCACAGAGGTCACAGAGATTACAATATAAATCTTTTAACACCATAAAAAGCGTTTCTGTCCTGCTTAGAACATCCCTCGTTTTAAATCTTTCTCTCAGTGCTCTCTGTGAACTCTGTGGCTAAAAAGAAAGAACAAGCCACTGAGGACACAGAGGTCACAGAGATTATAATAAATTCTTTGTCGCCATAAAAAAGCGTTTTTATTTAGAAAGAATATCGTTCATTCTACGTTTCATTTCTCTCGGTGTGCTCTGTGAACTCTGTGGCTAAGGACAAAGAGCAAAACGCCGCGATGTATACTGTTCTTTAATCGCGTATAGCCAGACGCGCGAAGGTAACCAGTGCCAGTGCCAGCAGGAATGCACCCATACCTGCCTCGCCGGCTATCCAGTATTTAAGGCGTGTACCCAGAGGGTTATCGTGTGCAGGATGAAAATCACCAAATCCAAGTGTGGTGAAGGTGGTTATACTGAAATAAAGGGCTTCGCCCGGGGTCTGTAAATGACATACTGTACCGTGTGATTCCTCCACTCTGACAATTCCATCACCAAACTGCCAGTAGACACCCTCTGAGACCAGAATGACAAGCAGAATCCAGAACACTACCCGAAGAGGACGCTCACCATACCCGCAGAGAATATCAAAGAAGAGCGCCTCAGAGCCACGTGCTATTAAACCAATAATCCAGCTGAAAAACCCGGAAGGATTCTTAATCAATCCAAACAAGGATTTAAGAAATTCTCCGGGGTTTGCTATATCCTCTGGAAATAAAGGATACTTTGCTTTTCGTCTACAGACCATCTCGCGATAGTAGAACTTTCCAGCCTCGTACCGCATACGCTGTTGTTTATATGCTTCATTGAGCTGACGATATACCGACTGCGCATCTTCATATTTTTCAGCTGCTTCTTTAAACCTTCCCCGCCATAGCTTTTCCAGTTTCAGTGCCTCATATTCATCCCTGAGCATCCTGTTCTTAGCCCTGAGTCTTTTCCAGAAAGGTAGTCGGTTAAACCCAAAATCTGTATGCTCATCTACCTTTACTCCTGTTAAATCAGCATTCTGGAGAGTAGAATTCTTTAAATTTGTATATCTAAGGTCGGCATTTTCCAGATTCGCCAAGCTGAGGTCAGCATTTTCCAGATGCGCCCCGCTGAGGCGAGCATTTTCCAGATGCGCCGAGCTGAGGTCAGCACTTTCCAGATGCGCCAAGCTGAGGTCAGCATTTTCCAAATGCGCCCCGCGGAGGTCAGCATTTTCCAAATGCACCCCGCGGAGGTCAGCATTTTCCAGATGCGCCCCAATGAGGTTAGCATTTTCCAGATGCGCCCCGCTGAGGTTAGCATTTTTTAGATGCGCCCCGATGAGGTCAGCATTTTTTAGATTTGTATCATACAGGAAGATGCCTGTTAGGTCTTTGTCTGATAGATTGATTCCCCGGAGGTCTTTTCCGTTTTTTGTCTCTCCACCCCACCCCAAATCTTTATTGATAAGAAGCGATGGCTTTATTTCTTCCACAAAAGGCAATCCATTAAGGTGGCGTGTCCAGTCAACGTCCGGTCCCTTCTTTGCATCTCTGATAATGCGTTCTATCCGTTCCTCCTGACCAATCCAGCGTTTCCATAGGCGTGCAGACTTTTCCTCCTCGCTTATCTCTTTATAATCTTTGTCCATTATCCCGACTCTCTAAAAACTAATTTATATTTAAAGGAATGTTTCCAATCTGTCAAGCTACGAGACCCTTTAAGTTTGGAGTATATTCCCCTGAGATGATACCACGAGAAACGCAAACAGAACAGGGTTATGAAAAAAGAGGACTTTATATTACCTTAATCCCCGGGTAAGATATAAATGAGAAGTAAAGCCTGCGAGTGTCGCACCAATAATTTATTCAATAAAAATATTGCTCGTTTTAAATTTTCTCTCTGTGTGCTCTGTGAACTCTGTGGCTAAGAGAAAGAATAAGCCACTGAGGGCACAGAGGTCACAGAGATTATAATATAAATCTTTTAACGCTATTAAAAAGCGTTTCCTTTCTGCTTAGACATCCCTCGTTTTGAATCTTTCTCTCAGTGCGCTCTGTGAACTCTGTGGCTAAGAGAAAGAATAAGCCACTGAGGGCACAGAGGTCACAGAGATT
>JAGHBZ010000280.1 GCA_021160705.1 Candidatus Sumerlaeota bacterium | reverse complement strand
CTCACAGCCCCGAGCAGTGTCTTTTATGAGTTCAATTAATTTAAGAGTATGCCAGCGGTCTTCCTTCGCCCAGGGAAAAATCTCCCAGACATCCGAGTACGGTTCAAAGTCACAATTCACTATCCCATGGGCAAGCCCCCAGTTCCAGAACTGGATACCACTTATCCGAAAGTTAAGCATTATCTCTTTATAGAGTTCAAAGAGATTGTACCGTGCAGGATAACTTACTGGCTGACCGAATTCCCCCAGGATAAAAGGTCTGTGATATTTAAGATGGGCTCTTCTGGCACATTTATAATGATGCTCTATCAGGTCGGCAAAATTTATCCCATAACTGTGCTCATCAATAAGATGTTTTGGGTCTTGCTCATTGTAGGAATCGTCCTTGTGCCACCACCAATCGCCGATGTTCCTATTAACAAGATGATTTGGGTCGAGTTGCTGGATAAACGAGCTGAGTTCCCATCCCCAATCATTATGCATCTGAGCCTGGAATTCCTTGAAATCTGCATCTCTCAGCATTTCCTTTTCTGAAGGGATAGGGATATTACCAATCTTTTCACCAGGTTTAAGCCTGCTTGAGCCGACCCATTCCTTGTTTAATGCCTCCTCAGTTCCATATTTTTTCCGGAGCCATCTATTCCAGTATTTCATCTGCTCTGGGTCGCCGGGATGTTTTGGATATGAGGGTTCATTGGCAAGTTCCCAGACAAAAATCGTGGGGTCATCACAGTATCGAATCCCGGTATAGGTGTTTTTCCTTGTGACCACATATCGGATATATTCCTTGAACATTCTTTTTGCAGCGGGGTCAGTATAGTTAGAGGTATTCGGTGGCCAGGAGGGTTGTACAAACCAGGCATAAGGACCACGTGTCGCTGGAAATGCGTCCCACCATCTGCCAACCCATCCGTAAGCGTCACAATTATCTTTCAACGCTATGTTCACAGCAATCCCATTCTGACGGCAGAGATAAAGGATATAATCCAGTTTTCTGAACAGTGCTTCGTTATATTGCCCAGGATAAGGCTCGAATAGGTCGGGTAAGAAGATACGCAGGACTTTAAGTCCAACTTCTTTAGCCGCCTTTACGCACTTTTCTATCTCTTTTTCCGGGTATTGCCACAGTATCCAGGCGTTCCCGCCAATATAATAGAAGAATTCCCCATTTCTTATCAGGCGTCCACCCATACGGTCAATAAATGGACTTACTGGTATTGGTTCATCTGGCAATTCTTCATACGGTTTCACCTGCTGGACAAGTCGCTTTATCTCCCGTCGCCACCAATTTTCATCTGGCTTCTCCACGGGGAGCGGCTTAGCTGGTTTCTCAAACTGAAGTGTATCAAACTCTATTCCCAGTTCACCAACAAATTTAGTAGAATTCGGTGGCGGGGTATCCGCATCGCTGAACGCGAGGATAAGATGAACAAGCCTGAAAGAGTGAGCCCCTTTATCTTTAAGAATCTTATAGACGTTGACTCTTAGGGTTTTCCATTCTCTTGAAGGCTGTGTTTTTGGGTCATTATGTGTCCAGCCCCAGTCAGCAATAACGAAATTCTCGCCAACTTCATTGTTCACAGTTATTCTGAAATCCAGCATATTCCGTCGGGCACTGAGCTCATCTTTTGCCCGCCAGTGCATAACAAACTCCTGATACTCAGATACATCTATCTGCCTCAGTTCCCTGATTAGTTCTCCATACTCATCTGTACCCTTAAACGGGAAGTAGGTCTCAGGGATGTTTTTCAAGCCAAGACGACGATAGTAAAATCTACGGTCTTCTATCTCTCCGTTCCTTATAAGGTCATAGGTGATGCGATTTATGTTGCCCAGATTCTCAATCTCGGGATTATGCACCCTATACCAGAGTCTCACCCAATTGAGTTTTATATTCATTGGTGACCTGTCCATTATATCGCATATATTTTCCCGATATTCCTGATGCATTTGGGGGATAGGCTTCCTCACAGGGATAGGGCTCTCTGGTTCACTGAACTTAATCCATTTTATCTGCACACCCATCTTCTTATTAATGGCGAAATAGGTACATTCCTTGCCTCTTTTTGTATCGGCGAGCCTGAGAGAAATGTTCTTCACAAGGTAAGAAGTTGCCCCTTGTTCTGCGAGTCTCTTATAGATGTTAAACTTTAGAATTTGCCACTCCCTGGGTGGGATAGTCTCCGGATTTGTTACCTCAGCCTCCGACTCAAAGAATTCCTTCCACTGATACTCCAGACCATATACACAGAGAAACATCTCCTTTTTGTTATAAGTCCAGTCAGAGACGATAAACTTTTCTCCATTAATGTTCTCAACCACCAGAGAAACATCAAGCTGGTTGAACCTGGCACTCTCTTCGTCCATAGCACGCCAAAGCATAGAGAAATCCTGATATTTGGAGACATCCACCGGCTCAAAGAATTTAACAAACCTGCCGAAATCCTCCTCCAGCCATTTTGTCACTATACTCAACGTGAGGACTCCACCTTCGCTCTTTGCTTCTTTAATTGTAAAGAGTCCTCGCCAGTTCTCATAACACATATCCGGAGTAGTGGTAATCCAGTCCTTAGCACCAGAGCCGTCCTCAATCATTATTTCGGTAGAGAACGCCTCATTTCTTGCGAGAAAAAGACACAATAAAAATGGAAGAAAAAAACCTCCTGGCAGGAGGCCTCCAATACTCATTAACAATTTCTTTAACATTTTTAGCCTCCTCATTTTTCTCTGGTTTTGGGTTAATAAATTGACCAATAATTTCCTTTTTTCTTGCTGATGATAAGAAAATCATTAACGTTGTTTTTCATAATATAGTCTTTAATATGGATTGAGTCTGAGTTGGTGCAATAAATATAGACGCCGTTGTGATTGCTCTCCGCTATTAGCCCCTGAATGAGTATATCCTTGGTAGGTTTATATGTGCCATCTCTGAGGACAATACCACTCCAGGGGTGTCCTCTCACAATAATGTTATTACCAAGTAGATTCTCTACCGCGGCTATCTCCAGTCCATTATGTGGCACACCTTCAGTTTCCTCTATGATGATATTATTCAGGAGAACATTTTTGATGACATTTCGCTGTGAGGTGCCATTTATTAGGAAGTTCGCCCAGCGTTCCAGCCTTGCGTTATTCTTCACTATTATATCCCTTATCTCCACATTCTCAATTATTGCTTCAGGTTTCTCCTCAGTTGCTCCCTGGTTCTGAATCAATATCCCTGTCTGCCCATTGTTACAGCACACCACGTTCTGGAGGAAAACATTTCTCATACTTTTCCCCTGAGCTGTGGGATTAGTAATGCAGACTCCATGATATTTATTATTATTTGCGGTAATATTACACAACCGGACGCCATCCACCCCATTCCAGCTCCACACGCCGTGCCAACCATAATTGTTGTTCAGTACAGCTCCATCGAGCTCAAGATACTTTGCTCCTGACTCAATGCCGAAAGAATTATTGCAACAATACATATCTCTCATAAAGACCCTGTCGCCATAGCAATAGACCCCATCCCTATTAGCATTTGTTGCCTTTATCTCTTCCAGCTTAATCAGGTCGCTCATCTTGGAATAATCGCAAGGAGCAATACCAGAATAGATAGGAGCAGAACTCCAGGAATCCACAGCCAGCAAATCCCATCCTTTATTCATCTTCACGTCCCTTAGCAAGACGTTCTTACATCCGAGAATGCGAATCAGATTGACCTCAACCGTCTCGTCTCCTCTTCCTTCAATAGTAATCCCCTGAATAGTAAGGTTCTCGCAACCATTGAAGACCAGTCCACATTGATTAAATGACTTTACCTTTAGAAGTGCTCCGTAACCCATTATCGTTATATTTACAGGCGTGGTATACGGTTTATCCAAGAGCACAGGTCTGCCAAGCAGGTACTCTCCTTCCCTGAGGACAATAGTGCCCCCTGTGGTAGATGCGTCATTTAACGCCTGCTCAATAACTGGGGCGGCATCGGAATTACTAATAATTACCTCTCCTGTGCTTCCACTTCTGGCATAGTAGACCCCTTCATTGTCGCAATATACTATGAAGGCGGACTCCTCTACCTCTGCAGAAGCAGTCATTATCAGAGCGGTAAGTAGCCCATAAAGAATCAGATTGAAAGTTCTGTGCATATTCATTTTTTTAACCTTTCACTGCACCAGCAGTTAATCCTTTGACTATAAAACGCTGAAATATAAGAAATAAAAGAATGACAGGTACGGCAGCAATGACCGCACCAGCCAATATGTCTGCCCAGGTGTTAGCATAAAGTGTCTTCAGCCCCGCAAGACCCACCTGAAGTGTCTTTAGCTCATCATGGCTTATGAAAGTGACCGCAAACATATACTCGTTCCAGGCAACGATAAAGATATAAGTGGCAGTGGCAATAAGTCCGGGAAGTGAAAGAGGCAGGGCAATGTGGAGCAATGCCTTCCATCTTGAGCAACCATCTATCAATGCAGCCTCCTCAAGGGAAACTGGCAACTCCTTAAAAAATGAAAAGAGTATCATTATACTGAACGGAAGAACTATTGTGGTATTGGCGAGGATTAGTGAGAAATATGAATCCAGCAGACCAGTAAATTTCATAAGCCGATAAAGCGGGACTATGAGAAGTACGCCCGGGAACATCTGGGTGATTATAGCTCCACTTAGAAATTTCCTCTTCCCGGGAAAGTTAAATCGGGCACAGCCATACGCAGAGGGAACCGCAAGACTAAGCGTAAAGAGCAATGTCCCCATTGCGACAATCACGGTGTTCAGGATATATCTCGGTGCCCCCTGATTTATAAAATAAAGAAAACTCTTGATTGTGAAGCGCATAGGAAAATATATCGGCGGAATGGCAAAGACGTCGGGCTTTACCTTTACTGAGGTGACCAACATCCAGTAAAACGGAAAGAGAATAAAAAGTGATAGGAGAAGAGCAAAAAAGGCATTTTGCACACGCCTTATTATGGTTATCTCCCCTTGTTTTATTAGCCTTAGAATCATAGGTTACTCTTCTATCCGATATAGTCTGGAGTAAGAAAAAGCAAAGATGACCATAATGAAAAACATAATAACACCAATAGCGCATGCAGTTCCTACCCGAAAGTCACAGAAAGCGGTCTTATAAAGATATGTAGCCAGGATTTCACTGCTTCCCAAGGGACCGCCTCTTGTCATAAGCTAGATAAGGTCAAAATAATTAAATGTCCAGACAACACCAAAAAGTATGCAAACAATAAGTGTGTTTCTTATCCCCGGGATGGTCACGTGCCAGAAGCTTTGCCAGGCATTACAACCATCAACGCGTGCCGCCTCATATAGCTCCTGCGAAATCCCTTCAATCGCGGCATATAGCATAATTGCTCCGAATGGAAACCCTTTCCATATATTAACCAGCGTCACAGAGGTAAGGGAAAGTCGTGGGTCGCCAAGCCAGAGGATTTGGTCCATCTGCTTGATTAACCCGACTTTCAAAATAAGGTCGCTAAGCACGCCAAATGTACCGTGGTAAATCCAGGTCCAGGTAAGTGCTATTACAACTGAAGAGCAGACCCAGGGGATAAGGACTATCTTTTTTATCCAGGTTGCCCAGATGGTGTTCTTGCTCATAAATACAGCAACAGCCAGGCCAAGCACAGTGTCAACAATTACGGTTAAGGCAGTCCAGTAGATGCTTTGTGCGAATATCTTCCAGAAGCTCGGGAGTTTTAAGACCTCTATATAGTTTCCAAAGCCAACGAACTTCTTTATATCAAACCCCAGTAATGTGTCGTAGAAACTCAGATAGAACCCATAAAATATCGGATATATCATTATCCCGAAGAGCACCAAAAAGGCGGGCATAACAAAGAGATACTCTTTCCGATAACGATATAGTCCTACGACCATACTACCCTTGGTAGAGGTTCTCATTTTTGCCTTTTCTTAATGCCAGGATAATAAACAGCCATCTTTAGTTGTCTCTCATATTCCTTGGCAGCGAACTCCGCAGCTTTTTCCGCTGTCCAGTTCTCCAATATCATCTTCTGAAGAGCCATTGCTATCGGATGGTTCGGTCCAAAACTTATCTTTGAAACAATCTTCGGTGGTGCCTCGCCAAATTTAAGCATAGGTATGAATACTTTTGTCAGAAATTCTACATCCTTTGGGTTGGACCATCTCACCCCTTTCATCCCGGGAAGACTTGTCATCGCTAATTCCAGCTTATACCATTCCCTTTGCTGTTCAGGTGCGGTCTCAAATTTTATCCACTCCCAGGACCAGGAGTTCTTTGGTTCGCCTTTATCAAACATAATAAGGAGTGTTCCGGCGCTGAAGGCATACCGCCTCACAGGTCCCACAGGCATTGGTGCTACTGCCCATTTTCCCTCCAGATGTGGTGCCTCTTTATGCATACGCTTCATCAACCACGGTCCACTTTGAACCATAGCGAACTTTCCAGCCACAAATCCTCCATCTATGTCGTCTCTTCCATAATTCACGCAATCTCGGGGACATAGTCCTTCTTTTACAAAACTCGCATAAAACTCAAATGCCTTCTGCGCAGAATGAGTATTCAACAGGCTCCGAGTGTAGTCCTTGTCATAATAGTCGCCTCCAAAGGACTTGAGCACAGGTTCAAACCAGCAGAAAGTATCCTGGTCATTCAGTCCTGCCATTATGGCGAACCCATATACCCTGGGCGGGTCATTTAATTTTCTGGCGTATTCCTTAAGGTCGTTCCATGTCCAGTCCCACGCTGGTGGCTTCAGCCCCTTCTTCTGAAGTAAATCCGTGCGGTAAAATATCACACGGTCTTCAACAAGAAATGGAATACCATAGACTTTATTCTCCACTGTGCCAGCTTCCCAGAGCACAGGTGCATAGTCAGCCGGGTTTATCTGGTCTCTCTTTATATATTCGTTCAGGGGTTTTAGTTTACCCATTCCCGCGTAGACCACAGGAGTGTCAAATCCGACCTGAACGACATCAGGGGGACTACCAGCATCAACGACCAGACGCAATTTACTCCTTATTACCTCCCAGTCAACGTGAGATACTTTGACCTTTATCCCTGTGAGTTTCTCAAATCTTTTTGTATGTTGAGCCATAAGTTCCTGCATCTCTGCAAGACCCTCCGGGAACCAGAACTGGATAACCTTTTGCTCGCTTGCTTTTTTCTTTGCCGTTACATCTCCTGTGAACATAACAAATGTGATTCCTATCACTAAACTTAAAACCAGTACTATTTCTTTCCGTCTTTTCATTTTCTTCTACCTCCTTCTTTTCTAATAAAAAGCCCAGCATTTTGCCTTAAATCTTTCTTTTTGAAAAGAAATCTGACCTATTTCTCCCTTAGCCAGGGTAATAGTATCCTGAAAAGGTCTCTCCAGGGAGTCATCAAGTCCAGATACCCAAAAATCAAGCGGGAAGCTGAACCCTTCAGTGATAATTCCTTCCGGAGAGATGGTTTGTCTCTCTGAGCTGGCGTTATAGTAG
>JAGHBZ010000141.1 GCA_021160705.1 Candidatus Sumerlaeota bacterium | reverse complement strand
GCAGCACCCCGTGCACTGGAGTTCTCCACAGACATTATAACGCAGGTTGACGGGGACCTCAACAATCTCTGGGGACTACCTTCACGGAACAATCAGGTCTACACCAGTTACTACGGTGAGTTGACCTACAACAACCTTAACGGCGAAATGACTGCCACAATCCTGGAGTCGGCATTCCACGATAACGTAGATGATGCGAATCTGCTGAAGACCCCAGGATTTCGCCAGGATACTGCCCGTGCAGTGCTTCAGGGTATAGTAGATTATTTTGCAGACCACGGCAACCCGGTGAGCACGTATCTGCCGGATGCGCCGGGGAATGTGAGTGCAGTGGTGAGTGGTTCAGGCACAGCGACCATCTCCTGGTCAGCGCCACCCTATGGAGGCTACGGAGGCGATGCAGCTACCGGCTACATTGTCTACAAATCAACTGACGGTCTTGCCTGGGATAATGGCGTTGATGTAGGAGACGTGCTGAGCTACGACTACACCGGACTGAGTGCAGGACAGGTATATTATTTCCGTGTATCTGCGTATAACGATGGTGGTGAGTCGTTTCCGAGCGAGACAGTGGGTGTGCGAATGACCAGCGATGGCACTCCCCCTGAGGTGCTGATAGTAAATGGATTCAGACGCTACAGTCGTTATATAATTGCGGATTATTATGACTCCATCAATGGTTGGTCAAAACGAGTCTGGCCGTGGCTGACGAATAGTTTTAATTACGTTGTAGCCCACGGTAATGCCCTTGCTGATGCAGGGTACTACTTTGACTCCGCAAGCAACGAACGGATTATTGATAACTCTATATCCCTTGGCAACTACACGGCTGTTGACTGGATACTTGGCAGGGAAAGTACAGCGGATGAGACATTTGATTCTACGGAGCAGTCACATGTGACGACATATCTAAATAATGGCGGACGAATCCTGGTCTCAGGCGAGGAGCTGGGTTGGGACCTTGAGTTATCCAGCAGTGCCACACAGGCAGACAAAGATTTTCTGCATAATACCCTTCAGGTGGAATGCACTGCAGATGATGGTTCAGACACCAACCTTGCCAACGCAGTAGCAGGCTCAATCTTTGATGGACTCTCCCAGCTGGATTTTTCAAAGGACTACGACAACGGATACTACAACATAATATATCCGGATGTATTTAACGGACTGGGCAGTGGGGCTGCGGATGCGCTGACATACGACGACACAGGCTCAGTAGCAGCGGTACAATACGAAGACGCCACGAAAAAGATAGTAGTTATGGGATTCCCGCTGGAGATGATTCACACCGACACCGCCCGAGCCAACGTTATGTCACGAATAATGGACTTTCTCACCTCTGGTGGAGAACCAACGCCAACGCCGACTCCTACGCCAACACCCTCACCGACTCCGTCGCCAACTCCAACACCCTGGTATGATGACTTTGATGGCACATCGCTGGATACCTCTCCTCCAGAACCTGATTGGGATACCTCTCAGGGCGGAGACTTTACAATAAGTGTCTCAGATGGTTATCTCCACCTTTCTGGTACCTCAGGCACCAGCTACGGTGGAATCTACAACGGGGATTATGAGACCTATACGGATTTTGCATTGCATACAAAATTTACAATACTCGACATTGATAGCACTGCAGGAGGTACTAACGAGGCAAATGTGGAGATTCGTTTTCGTGCACAATCTGGTACTGGCTACAGTCTCTCGTTTAAAGCCGGCGATAATGACCAGGTGATTAACCTTCGACGCAGTGATACCTGGGAAATCATTCAGGGTAAAGAAATCGCTCACACGTTCTCAAATGGCGAGACCTTTTATGTGAGTATTGATTGTTTGGATACACAAATCTCCATTAAAGTTGGAACCTCTGCAGGTGGAAATGACATTGTTGACTGGACTCTGACAGATTCCACATTCGACGTAGGATGTTTCTGGCTCTTTGACTGGCAGCTCAAATCAGTTGATTTTGATTATTGCTATGTTGGCTATAGTGGTTGGGACCCCTTTGCCGGACCCACACCCACTCCGACACCCACACCGAGTCCTACTCCGAGTCCCACACCCTCACCCACACCGAGTCCTACTCCTTCACCTACGCCAAGTCCAACGCCGACTCCTGAACAGTATCTCCTTACCGACTTTGAAGGATATTCTTTAGGTTCAGAGGTGATGTTCCAGGAGCCCGGATTTAGTGGCTCGACCAATGGCATTGACATCGATACAGATGTTGCTGAAGTTAGCAATGCTGAGTCCAATGACATACTTGACCCGAACGTGGGAAGCCCGGGGAGTCAGTCGTACAGGATTTACTGGCAGTGGACTACGCCGGGAAGCGGGTTCGTACGCTGCACCACATATAATGCCACAAATAAACCTAATCCCATAATAGACTTCACCAAAGGACTCTCTATCTACGTAAAGATAACTCAGGGTGAAGTGGATATGTCATACTGGGTAAGAGAGACTGGCGTGAGTGGGAACATAGGCGATGATGGCGGAGTAACAGGCGACATTGAGAAATGTACCAACTGGGTAAGACTCACTGCTTCCTCCGAGTGGCAATACGTCTATTTTGATATTCCGAACGAGTCATACGCAGCAGTAACAGGCAATGGCGTCCTTGACGGACAGTGGGGAACCCTTGAGGCATTAGTCTTTCAAGCAGTCAGTGGTTCACCTGCGACCGACATAGAAATCTATATAGATGACCTATATCAGGGTGCCCAGCACAATCCTATAGGACCCACCCCCACACCATCGCCTACTCCAACGCCTACCCCCACTCCAGTAGAGGGTGAATGGCGCTCGTTCTGGGTAGACGCCTGGCACGCCGGGATTAAAGATTCCAGTCAGGTAGCTGAGCTCGTCAATACAGCGGTTAATCACAACTATAATGCGGTGGTTGTTCAGATACGCCGACGTGGTGATGCTTACTACTTCCCCACAGCCCCAAATACTGAACCCAGAGCAACAGACATAGCATCTGACTATGATGCGTTGCAAGAAGTTATAAACCAGGCACATCCCCAAGGACTGGAAGTGCATGCCTGGATGCCTGTATTTCTTATCTGGAGTGACAGTAGCAATCCTCCCAGCAGTCCTGAGCACGTGTACAATAAGCATCCTGAATACTTAATGAAAGATTATGATGGCAATACTTACATCTCTGAAGGCTACTATCTTGACCCCGGTAACCCGGACGCCAATAAGTGGAACTATAACATTGTTATGGACCTCGTTCAGCACTACGACATAGATGGCATACATTTTGACTACATTCGGTATCCTCAGCAAAACTCAGGTTACAATGACGTGGCAATTCAGCGCTATAACGATGAGTACGGGCTCTCAGGAAAGCCTTCATATACTGACTCACAGTTCTCAGAATGGCGTCGTCGGCAGATTACTGATTGGCTTCGCAATACCTATGTTGATATTATTGCTATAAAACCAAACATCAAAGTCACCGCAGCGGTATTCGCTAACCGTAATGATGCCTACACTTACAGGTTCCAGGATTGGGCACGATGGATGTCCGAGAATATACTCGATTCACTCCTACCTATGAATTACACAGACTCGAACTCCACGTTTAATTCACGAACCGATGACATTGTTACTCACAAATATAACCGCCATTGTTATATGGGTAACGGCGCCTATATAAATTCCAAAGAAAATACCGTCACACAACTCTCTTATGCACGCAACGCTGGCTGTGAAGGACTCCTCCATTACAGCTACGCCACCACTAATGACACTGGTGACTCGAATGCGGTATTTTATCAGTATATTAAAGACAATCTCTTTCAGACTCCAGAGAGTCCACCAGATATGCCCTGGAAGAGCTCCCCAACTGGCGGTTATCTTCGTGGCACTGTTACCGATGCAAGCACTGGTGACCCGATTTATAATGCTACAGTAACAATTGTTGAACTCTCTGAGCAGATTAAGACTGATGGCGAAGGTAAATACGCTTTTGTCTACATTCAGCCAGGAACATATACCGTGACGTGTGATGCCACAGGTTATCCGCAGGCACAGCAAGACAATGTATCAATCACAGCTGGTTCAGTGACGACGGTTGATTTCTCAATGGGTACTGCACCTACGCCTACCCCCACACCTACACCGACTCCTTCGCCTACACCAAGCCCAACTCCGAGTCCAACTCCCAGTCCGACTCCAAGTCCCACACCCTCACCTACGCCAAGTCCAACTCCCTCACCTACACCTACCCCAACTCCCAGTCCTACACCTTCACCTACACCAAGTCCTACACCCTCACCTACACCCAGTCCAACTCCTTCGCCTACTCCAAGCCCAACACCGACACCCACTGAGACCCCAACTCCTACACCGACTCCAACTCCAGACCTCCGTTTTGAAACCGGTATCGTCAACAACGTTGGCACGAGCTTTGTAACCGTCAATCTCCAGAATTACTATGTCAGCCCTGTCGTCGTGTGTAGCGCCACTTATTCCAACAACTCTTCTCCACTGGTGGTTAGAGTGACAAATGTAACCAACACTTCTTTTGATGTTAAGATTCAAAATCCCGGTGATGGCTCCTCTCTTAATCCAGAAACCATTCATTATTTTGTAATTGAAGAGGGTGCCTGGACTCTTCCAGATGGAAGAAAAATTGAAGCATATAAATATCTCAGTACTGTAACTGACGAGAATAACTCCTGGGTCGGTGAAGCACGCTCCTATACCAACTCATATACCAATCCAGTGGTCCTTGGACAGGTGATGAGCTCTAATGATTCTCAATGGTCAGTTTTCTGGTGTTATGGCAGTAAAAGAGGCAATCCCCCTAATTCTTCTCTCCACACTGGAAAGACTGTCTGTGAAGACTCTGATGTTAGTAGAGCTGATGAGACCGTTGGCTATATTGTCATCGAGCAGGGTACTGGCACTATTAATGGTGTTAAATACGAGGCTACTCTTGGCGATGATAGTATAAGAGGGGTAGGTAATTCGCCTCCATACTCTTACAGCTTCAATCAGTCATTCTCTCAGACACCTGAAGTTGCTCTGATAACTATGGCAGGAGTGGATGGCGGAAATGGTGGCTGGGCTGTTCTCTATGGGTCAACTCCGCTGACACAAACTGAGCTTAATCTTGCTATCGATGAAGACCAGATTAATGACAGCGAACGAAATCATGTAACCGAACAGGTCGGCTACCTTGTATTTGAGCAATCACTGATATATCCAGAATAAAAGTTGTATCTGGTTAGATTTAAGAGGGCGTCTCTTCCGTAAGTGAAGAGACGCCTCTTTTTTTCTCCTCTGCTTAATTGTTTTTTTTTACTCTGAGCGAGTAAACTTCTTGGTTTCGCGTTTGACTTTTTCAAGTATTTGTGGGCGTGCAGAAGTAAAATACGCTTCAGCAAATTCCATATTCCAGGTCCGCTCCTCAAAACTTCGTTCTCTGACAGCACGAAGAAATCGTTGCTCAAAGTCCTCAAGCCGTTTCCCATAGATGTGATATGAATCGGCAAAATGAACATACCGACCAAGTCGGACGTCTTTACCAGCAATCTCACCAATCCGTGATGCGATGTACTCCTGCAAAGAAACAAAGGCAAACATATTCATAAACGCCGCCTCATAGGCATCGTTTGAGCGCATCCGCACATTCATATTTAACCACCATCTACCTTTTTCGTCACTCAACACCCTGCACCATATTGACTGTAGACAGGGAGGTGAATCAATCTGAATATCTTCCCATACCTTCCAGGTAATCGCTTGCGCACGCCGTGAATAAGGCGATGATGCCAGCTTTTGTGCAATATGCTCTATCTGGTTTATATGGGATTCTTGGGCGTCCCTGGTGAAATACGAATACGTGAACAGTCGTTCATGATACGTGTATTCCCATCGTGTATCTTCAGGATTATCCGGGTCGCGAATCCAGTGGTCTTTTATCCCTTCAACCACCTCCAGCCTGTATTCCTCAAGAAACTCCAGAGAGCCGGGAAAACAACGATGAATTCGTGGCTCACTGCTCGGCTCCTCAATTACAACACTCATAGTAGCATCCACACTCAGAGGGTCATCGGGTTTATCGTACTCTGTTTTTACTCGACTCCCCTGCTCGTATAGCACTATCAAAGATTTCTCCCAGGCTTCTGCCAGCGACCTTCCTTTAACCATCAATACCGGGATATTTCTCATCCCTCTTTCTCTCCTCATTTTATCTTCATTTGGTTGTCGGAAATATCATAATAGTGAAAAAGCATTTCAATAATGTCAATGGAACAATAAATGAGTTTTCATTTTGATTTATTATTAATCTTTTCCACATACTCTTATAATAAATCTTAATAAATAAAATGTTTCGTTTCTGGCTACTTGCAAAACACTTTCTTTCCAAGAACTCATAGGGTGAAAACGATTATGGTTACACGAGGCGAAAAAGGGGTATATGTTCTTCTCATCCGACTCAAGAAAAATCAGGTCATTCAGGTTGGACGTCTCGGTAAATTTACATTTCCCCGGGGATATTACACTTATACTGGCAGTGCCTTAGCTGGAATAGAGAACAGGCTTAAACGCCATTTACGGAAAGACAAACGCCTTCATTGGCATATTGATTATCTACTCACGTATGCGACCATAATCAAGCACGCCACTATTATCACCAATGAAAAAATTGAATGTCAGGTTAACAAATTTCTGCTCTCTCAAAAAGGTGCTCGTATAATTGCTCCGGGATTCGGCTCATCCGACTGTCGTTGCATCAGCCATCTCATCTATTGGGGAAACAAAAAGCCTGATGTGCTCATATCAAAACTCGGTAAAATCACTCCTGCTCAATTAATTGACCCCTCAACTAAATGAGATTACCCACTCTTTTTATGTACAAAAATATAGGAGAATCCTTCATACCTTCTTATCTCACTTGGTGTACTTTCAAGTGTCCTGGCAGTGGGAAAACCAAATCTTATTCCACGCTGATACGCTTTATACCCACTCCTAATGAGCGATAATCAAAAATAGCAAAACTGTCTATCAGCCGAAAAAGATTGCGTTGCTGTATATAAACTTCCAGCACTTCTTTATCTGCTATCTGAGATAAATCCACACTCCGCGTTTGCCAGCCCGGTGTTATAGGTCTGTCGAGCTCAACGCTTTCCCCGTTTATCTCTATAAATAATTTATAGCGTTTGCTGACGCGACGCGGAATGCCAAATAGATATATTTTTAATTGCTTTGCATCTCGCTCGCCTCGGAGATAGCAAAATGAATGACTATATGGATAGCGCGCCTTCTCTGTCCCTATATTTTCAATGGAGCGCCACCCAAGCTCGTTCCAGAAACCTAATTTCTTCCCAAAGTCTATCCACCTCTTCATCTTTTCTTGTGGCACAAAGGAGCGAAACATTCTCCGAATCTCTCTCAAAAAAGCCTCGCCTTCCCATTGAGCAACACTTTGCGGAATTGAGTTCAATTCTTCGGGAATAGCTCTGTACCTCTGAGCCTTTTGAGCTCCACGCACCAACGCTTTTTTTCGTTTTACTGCCTGAACCGTAATTACTTGCCTGACTCGGCGTCGTTCACCCTGCGATTCTTTATTCCTTAGCGATTCAGGAGACGTGAACCCCCCTTCACCCTCTGGCAGGGAATATTCATTTATCCTGATATGGTTTGCACCACTCCAGAGCAACGAGAATTTCACCGCTAATCTACCAGGATTTCGCATTGGCGAATACGTACAGGGCTCCACCAGCGCACCATACTCCTCATCTCCTCTCGGTACGGGTAGTGTACCCTCCTGTCCCCAGAACAATATGAACTTCCCTTTTCTGCTCAGAACCCGCAATAACTCATCTGCTAATTTCTGAAACGGCACTCCACAGGGCGTATGAAATATGTAGAACACCACGTCAAATTGGCCACTCAAAAATGGTAGTCGCCAGGGATATGCTACCACATACCGAACACCCCACGACTCCGGCTCTCCGGACGAGGAGACAATGTCTAAATATATCGGTTCCCCGATGAGCAACTCACCCGGATTGTAATCTATTGCCACTACTCGTGCACCTTGCTGTGCCATCCATTGAGCGATTTCTCGTGCCCTTGTGCCACTGACTAATATGCGTGGATTCGTGGAAAAAATTATATCTTTGCAGGCGTCTGTCAATGCTGATTGATAAAGCCCTCTGGACTCTTTGCGAACTAATTCAATGAGGTGCTGAAATTCTGACTCCAGACTGCCCTCCCGGAGATTCCTCCAGAAAAGATAACGGTCAAGAAGGACTCTGATTTCTTTTTCCGGTGCAACTCCCGGAATAACTCCATAGAATACTCCTTCTTTTACTGGATATTCCATACCGCAATGTGAACATACAAGCCTGCCATCTCCTTCGTCCACAGGGCGCGAATTGTTAAACAATGCACCACATAGCGGACAACATATCTTGTCCCTCAGGGAAAATTTATTATGTTCCGATTGACTCAATGCCTGGTTTTCCGCTCTAAAAATTTTTTGATGCTACTACTGAATCCTTAAAGATTAGTGATAATTAGAAAATTTAAATCTCGTATCGGCAAGTGAAAAAGTTAAATTTTTCTATTGAAATTGAGTAAGGGAATTTTGTAAGATAATTGTTTGTTTTATATCAATTCCTGATTACTTGTAACTTGCTCCTCGGTAGCTCAATTGGCAGAGCACGCGGCTGTTAACCGTGTGGTTGCAGGTTCGAGTCCTGCCCGGGGAGCCATCCCTGGATAAATGTAAGAACTCCGTCTTTGGGATT
>JAGHBZ010000084.1 GCA_021160705.1 Candidatus Sumerlaeota bacterium | reverse complement strand
TAACTATAGTTCTTTAAAAGAAAAACAAAAACGAAACTAATGGCAGAAGAAGAACGTGGCAATACTCTTAATCGTTCGTTACAATGGGTTTCGCATCCGCTTGTTGAGCGTCCTTTAGTTTCAGCTATAGTAGTGCTATTCATCGTTTTTCTTTTTATTATGGTATGGATTGTCTTTAAAGGCTGGTGGTGGTCGGTTCTTGCTCTGTTCTTTTTGCTCACATCATTGGCACAATATTTTTTCCCAACTCGCTACGAACTGGATGAGGATGGAATAACCGTACATTTCTTGCTCACAAAAAAGCGGCGTTCCTGGTCTGAATTCAGGTCATTTTATAAATCAGCACGCGGTGTTGTATTGTCGCCATTTTTAAAACCAAGCAGACTTGACACTTATAGAGGGATACATATTTTATGTCGTAACAACCGGGATGAGGTAATAGAATTTGTCAGCACAAAACTTAAAAAAGTCTAAACGATTCTGGGAAAAACTATCCCACGCTTTCGCAGTAAAAGACGAAGAAGGATTCAGCCCTGAGGAGATTCAATTTATGGAGAAGGTGGCAGAGTTCATCTGTCGCCGTCGGCTTGAAGCCGCTGCGATTATGGGATTGGTCACGGTAAAACCTCTTGGTTTTCTGGGGAGTCAACTCCTGATTTTTCTTGAGCCATTTCTCGTGCCGTTCTTCAATGAAGTGGAGTATCACAAATTAGTCAATATTCTGTCAAAACGTGAAGGCATTGAGGTGTTTGTGCAACTCCTTGAGAAAAAATCCGCTGAAAGAAAAAATACAAACACCAGACAACAAACCACTGTAGATGAGAAAGAAAGGGAAAAATTAAACAAATAATGAGAGGTTATATTATGAAAAGGTTACTCCTGGTTATACTCTCATTAATAGTGATAATAATAATGGAGAGTAGCTGGGCGAGGGATGAGTTTCAGCTCCAGCAACTCCTGCCTGAGAAAATTGAGGCTCGCGATACCCCTAATGATGACGGCTCATCGGTACTGGTAGTGTGGAGTAAAAGCGAAGCAGAAGAGATGGCTCCCGAGAATGTGCAATACGTAGTACTTCAGGCAGATAGTCCGGACAAACGATTTGAACCTGTAAAGTATGTGGGCGTAAAAGAGAACCTTTGTTCTGATAACCCGAAGTATTTTGGGTTCTCTGAAAAAAACAAGCACTGGCACTTTGCGGAGCTCTTTGTGCCGATGAATAAAGAATTCTTTTTCAAAGTAGGCGTTACAGACGGCACAACCACTATAACAGGAGCACAAATAGTCAGTGCACAGGCACGTCCTAACCTGATAGCCTGGCACAAACTTAATAATTTTGTCATCTTAATTATGATGTTTGCTTTTGTTATCCTGTTCTATAATCTTGCCAAAAAAAATCCCAATATGTTCATCCGAAAAATCGCTGGACTTGAGGCTATTGATGAAGCAGTTGGCAGAGCTACCGAGATGGGCAAACCCATTATGTATCTCACCGGGTACTATGATATAAGCGAGATATCTACCATTTGTTCGGTGAATATTCTTGCTCACGTTGCCAGCAAAGCAGCGCAATACCGCACGCGTATTATTGTGCCAAGCAAATGGCCAGTGGCAATGAGCGTGTGTCAGGAGGTTGTACGGGAAGCCTATACCAATGCTGGACGACCTGATGAATATAACCCCAATGATATTTTTTTCATCGCTGGCGAGCAGTTTAGCTACACTGCCGCAGTGGACGGTCTAATGATGAGAGAAAAACCAGCCGCAAATTTCTTTCTTGGCACATTTGCCGCTGAGTCGTTGCTTCTTGCAGAAGCTGGCTCAATGACCGGTGCCATCCAGATTGCCGGTACAGATTCTACTTATCAAATACCGTTCTTTGTGGTCGCCTGTGATTATTGTCTCATCGGTGAGGAGTTATATGCTGCCAGTGCATACCTCTCCCGTGAACCAAGACTGCTTGGCACTCTTAAGACCGCTGATACCGGCAAAATCATAATGACTATATTGCTCTTTATTGGTGCCCTGATGATTTCCTTTCACGAATGGGCACCTTCAGAGATATTTATGTATATTAAGCATTTCTTCACCGTATTATAGTGCACACGACATACAGGAGGAAGTCGTTATGGAGTTCTGGAAAAAACGAATACCTCTTATCATAGTGTTTTTGGCTGGCTTAACAATGATTCTAACATATTACAGCTCCCGGAAAGAAGCCGTTGAAATTCTAACGAGCTACTCCAAATGGTATCAAATAATTGCAGGTTTTGCCTTACTCCTGGGTGTAGTAAGTCTTGGACAGGTTCATATCGCCAAAATCAGAAAACTTAAGTCCGGCTGGGCATATAGCCTTATTATGATAATTGCCTTTCTGGTAATGTCTATCAGTGGGTTTATCTGGGGAATTGAAAAGGGAACTCCTTTTATGTGGATATTTGAAAATGTAACAACACCTCTGGCATCCACGGTATTCTCCATACTGGCGTTTTACATCGCATCAGCTGCGTATCGCGCTTTTAGGGCAAAGAGTTTTGAAGCCTCGCTTATGCTGGCTGCTGCTATACTCGTGATGGTTGGACGTATACCGTTTGGCGAGATGGTCTCCCGATTACTGCCCGACAGCCTCTATTTCCTCAGAATTGATGTAATCACACAATGGCTGTTCCGTGTGCCGGTTGCCGCCGCCAAACGCGCTATCCTTCTCGGCATTGGCTTAAGCAGTGTCACTATGTCATTGCGAATTATACTTGGCATTGAACGCACCTATATGGGTGGTGAATAACGCTTTAAATATAGGAGTCTCTCACGATGGCTATTAACTATGATAAAATGCTTTCCATTGACCGACGAATTGTATATTTAATCATTGCACTGGCAATTGCCGTACCTACCATACACCCTCTTAATCTCCCCGTCACAGTCACGCCTGACGTACGGGGTGTATTTGACGAAATAGAGAAACTTGAACCCGGTACACCGATTCTCATCAGTGTTGATTATGAGCCATCTACTACTCCGGAGATGGACCCTATGAGTAAGGCTGTTATACTTCATTGTTTGTTGCGTGGGCTTAAGGTCATCGGGATTAGCTATTTGATTTACGGCAGTGGAATCGGTGAAGACTTGTTCAATGAAGTGGAAAAAATATATGAAGAAGCCACTGGTAAGAAACTTGTCTACGGACGTGACTACTGCTATCTTGGATATAAACCCGGCGACTACGCTATGATAATAGGGCTCGGAGAGGATTTTAAGGGTACCTGCAAACAAGATAATTACGGGAAAAGTGTTTATGAATTGGAAATTCTTAAACCAATCAAGACTCTCAGAGATTTTCCATTAATGATTGACTTACACGACGATAGCTACATCAACTACTGGATAATTTATGGAAATGAACGAACAGGGATAAAAATCGGCTCCTGCTGCACCGCAGTTATGGCTACGGGGATGTACCCATTCTGGCGCGCTGGTCAAATAACCGGAATTGTCGGGGGACTTAAAGGCGGCTCTGAATATGAGAAACTGGTAAATGAAAAGTACAATCTAAAACGCCGTCTAAAACAAGCACGGGCTGGTATGGATGCTCAATCAGTTATTCATATTGTAATCATTCTATTTATGTTGCTGGGAAATTTTGCCTTCATTATGAAAACCAAACAGTCAAAAAAACAATAATGGAGGAGTATAGATAATGTTCTCATCCGAAGCTTTAGGAATATGGATTGGAGCCGGACTTACTCTTTGTATCTACAGCTTCCTTTATAAGGACAATCCCTTCTACAAATTCGCTGAACATATTTATGTGGGTGTCTCAACAGGCTATCTTGTCTGTACTGCTTATTTTAATGCTATAAAGCCTTATGTCCTACCACTTTCAGCGGATTATAATGAGGTAATGATAATCCCTACCATCCTTGGGATACTTCTTTATACAAGATTTTTTGGCAAAATCTCCTGGATTAGCCGATACACTCTGGCATTCATTATCGGTGCAGGTGCAGGGATTTCTGCACCTAATGTCATCCAAGCTCTTATTATTCGCCAGGTCGGCAATACAATAACTCCTTTCTATAATCCTGCATTAGGAGCTGGTATTAGCGCCATTAACTTTGACGCAATTGTCGTATTTATTGTCGTGGTCTGCGTGATGGTCTATTTCTTCTTCTCTGTGGAACACAAAGGTGTACTGGCACCTACCGCACGTCTGGGTATTATTTTTCTGATGATTTACTTTGGCGCCGCCTTCGGATATACTGTTATGGGGCGCGTATCACTGGCAATTGGCAGAATCCGTTTTCTAATCATTGATTGGATTGGTTTAATCCTGCAATGGCTTGGATTCGGGGGGTTCTGAGGTCTCAATTTATCGCTCATAAATGAGTTACTATGGCTGTTCCCTTACAGGGGCGGATTCAATGATAAAAGGAGATGCTTCATCAGCACGCAGGATAAAACTATCAGAGTTCTCCAACTTTCCCAGAAAAGATTTTTTGGATAATTGATTTTTTTTTCTTGATTCGTACCCCTGAAAAAGGATAAGATGTTTTGTGATTATTGTGTATTAATT